>CABSKZ010000144.1 GCA_902478395.1 uncultured Eubacteriales bacterium
GATTTTTACCTGAAATTGCGGTATCATTATTTTAGGAGGCATTCCCACCGAAGTTTTTATGATGCTGGCGGAGATTTACAAAACAAGCGTCGACTATTTAGTTGGTTTAACAGTCGACCCGACCTCTCCAAAACGGAAAGGGAAACAATGAACCGTGCTGGGAACAGCTATTTATCTTTTATCAGCTGGAAAACATCCGTAAAATGTGTTAATTCATTTGTAAATATCATTCATCCGTATGAATGGCTACGTCCATTCACAGCAACGCATTGTTACAACAGATTACCAAACCTGATTTTCACTTTTTTAATACCTCATATTCAAACAACGGTTGACAAAACCGATTTCTGTCAAGGATTCCCGTATTTTAATTACATTTGTTTTCTGGCAAGTGTTCAAATTCAGCACAGGTTGATGCCCGCAGTGCCAGACTATCTCCAAAAAATTTTACTCTGGCACCGTTGTTATAAAATCTCACTTTCAGTATATCAAAATTCAATCTTAGAGCGGTATTTCCGCAGCCCGCTCTTTCTACTTTTGTCTAACGTCTGGCACTTCTGTGATATAAATGCCATTACACAACTTTTTCTATTCAAAATATACATTGACAGGCGAGGTATATTGTGTTATATTATATATCAGAAAGGATGGTGAATGCTTTGCCAGTTGCATCCGATATCATCCGCGGCCACACCGAAGCCATCATTTTAAAGCATCTGCTGGAAAAGGACAGCTACGGATATGAAATCAACAAATGTATTCAGGAAAAGACCGACAACCAATATGAACTGAAGGAAGCCACCCTATACACTGCGTTCCGCAGGCTGGAACAGGCAGGTTATATCCGTTCCTACTGGGGCGACGAAGCCACCGGTGCTCGGCGCAGATACTACACCATAACGGAGGACGGAAGGGATTATTACACAAAATGTGTGCAGGACTGGGAAGCCGCTAAGGTATTGATTGACAAATTGATTGGGGAGGTAGCGAAATGATTGAAAAAATCCGCTCATACATCGACCGGGCGTTTGAGTCTGCGCCGCAGACCAAGAAAATCCTGGAACTAAAAGAGGAGCTTTACGCAAATCTGGTAGACAAATATCATGACCAGCTGGATAAAGGCGCATCTGAACAGGACGCGTATAACACGGTCATCAGTGGAATTGGGGACATCTATGAACTGATCGACAGCGTGAACGACCCACAGCCGCTCGCACCTCCCACAGCAAGGGAACGCAGCCGCAGCGCGCTGCTGGTTTCCATCGCCGTAGGACTGTATATCATCAGCCCATTCACGCTCATCTTCTCGACCGTGACGTTTTCCGCGCCAATTCCCGGGCTGTTTTTCATGTTTTTGTGCATCGCAGTGGCGACAGGTTTGCTGATTTATAATAATATGACGCGCAAGACCTATGTAAAGCAGGAGGACACCATTGTCGAGGACTTTAAGGAATGGCGCGTGAAAACGGACAAACAGCGTGCGGCGCTCCGCTCCTTCCACGGCGCCTTCTGGAGCATTGTTGTTGCGGTGTATCTGCTCGTTAGTTTTCTGTTCGGCATTTGGGCCTATTCTTGGATTATTTTTATTATCGCTGCGGCGCTGGATAATATTCTTAAAGGCATCTTTCAATTAAGAGGCGGTGACGACGATGCATAAAAAATTAACCATCATCAGCATTGTGCTATGGAGCTTGGTGTTAGCGGCCGCCGTCTGCGCATTTGCGTTCTTGTCCAGTCATTTTGGCACATTCGGCAGTTATTTCGGCCCGGAAGAAGGAAATTACACGATAGTAAAAGAGGAAACCATAGGCGGTAGTTTTGAGGATATTACGATAAACTGGATTTCCGGTAATTTAAATCTCCTGAAAAGCGATACCGATGAAATCCGGGTTGTACAGCGGGCGCGCAGCGGGTTCCCTAAGAAGCGCATGTTCTATTTTGACTCTCATGGAACCAGCCTGGAAATTGAGGACGGGCGGAACCGCTGGTTGAATTTTGGCTTCTGGTCAACCGCATCCGATTTAGATGTCTATCTGCCGGAAAAGGAATTCCGTTCTCTCAGCATCGAGCAGGTCAGCTGTGACTTGAAAGGGGACGGTATCCACGTAAAAGAGCTGGAAGTCGATTCCGTATCCGGCCGTATCGACCTCACCGGCAGCTTTGAAAAAATCAGTGCAAATTCTGTCAGCGGCAGTATCGATATCGTATCCGATACCATGCTGAAAGAATTTGAACTGGACGCCGTTTCCGGCAGCACCACGCTCACTCTTCCGGAAAACGACGGCTTTACATTCACGTTTGAAAAAGTATCCGGCAGTTTCAGCAGCGATTTTTCTTGCTCTCAAAACGGAGAAAAATATGTCTATAAGGATGGAAGAGCCGAATTCTCTGCAGATGTCGTCAGCGGAAGCGTCCGCTTAAAACGGGCTGAATAACGGGAGGAGCATATGCGTTTTATTATATCATACAGCTGTGGGAAGGACAGCACACTGGCCCTGCACCGGATGCTTGCGGACGGCCACACACCAGCCGGTCTGCTGGTTATGATGAACCAGGATTTAAACCGCTCATGGTTTCATGGCGTTGACCCCCGCCTTTTGCGGGAAATTTCCAAGTCGCTTGCTATTCCCCTACTGCCATGCGCCTCCTCTGGAGAAGCGTATCACCTCGGTATGGAGCAGGCGCTCAGAGATGCAAAAGCAGCAGGGGCCGAAGCCTGTGTATTTGGTGATATCGACATTGCGGACAATGCGGCATGGTGCAGAAAACGCTGTGAAGCCGCGGGAATAAAAGCGGTTTTCCCGCTTTGGCAGGAGGACAGGAATAAACTGACCTTGGAATTTGTGGACAGCGGTTATACTGCCCTCATCAAGTGTATCCGAAACGACATGCTGCCAAAAACACTGCTGGGAAAACCATTTGACCGCGAAGCAATTCGAGTGATTCAGGAGCACGGCGCGGATATCTGCGGTGAAAACGGGGAGTTCCACACGCTGGCGGTAGACGGGCCTGCGTTCCGGTATCCTGTGCCGTATGAAGTGCGGGAAACGTTAGGTTTTGGTACGGTTTCCGCCGTCAATATCACATGTGCAGAACATGGCTTTTAACGGTTGTATCAAAACCGGAAAGCGACGGTACCGCCTACTCTGCTCTCAAGTAAGAGCGGGCCACTGGACGCAGGTTCACGCCGGAGATTGCGCGTATAACGCTGTAAATGCCGCATCCAACAATGTGACACCGAAAAATTAAAATATAAATTCAGCCGGAAAGCATATGCTTTCCGGCTGATTATTTACTATTCACTCTGAAATGAGATGTCCTTCTTCCGTTAATCTGCAAACCGCAGCTGCTAACGATTCTTTTTTCACAAACAAATAATCTGTATCATATGTAGAGACCACGAAAATGCTAATTTTCTCTTGCGCCAGAACTGACGCGAGATTTGCCAAAACGCCAACCATAGAAAATGCCAGCTGGCCCGCGATGCGCATTCCCTTCCAGCCGCGCTCGATTTGAACTGCGCTTTCCGGCACCGCATGCTCCTCACAAACGAGGGAATATTCCTGGTCTGTTTTCGCAGGAAATACAAATGTTTCCTCCCAGTTCACCTGGCTGAAATCTGCCAGCTTGCAGACGCAGAATTCCTGCTTTAAAACTTCAAGCTTCATGTACGGCTACCCGATGCTGGGAACCTTGACATCTGTTTCGATATCCTTCCCATAATCCACACCTGACACACCAAATCCGAACATCCGGTAGAACTCCTCCCAGTATCCGTCGATATCGGCCACCTGTTCCAAGTTGTCATTCGAAATGGTCTCCCATATCTTTGAGACCTCTTCCTGTACGTCTTCGCGCATTTCCCAGTCATCCACACGCAGGCGTCCCTCGCCGTCCAGCTCAGGCGGATTCACAAACAGCTTGTCATGGAACAGGCGGTACATCTGCTCCGCACAGCCTTCATGAATACCTTTTTCCTTCATGATTTTATAAAGGACTGTGATATACAGCGGCACAATCGGAATCGCGGCACTCGCCTGTGTGACCAGCGCCTTGTTAACCGAAACATACCCTTTTACCCGGCTGGACGCAAATTCTTCTGTGATTTCTTTCGCAGTCCGGCAAAGATGGTCCTTTGCCGCACCGATAGAGCCATGAAAATACATTGGATGCGTCAGTTCCGGCCCGATATAGGTGTAAGCCAGCGTCACCGCACCATCCTCCAGCGCATCCGCATCGGAAAGCGCGCATATCCAATCCTTCCAATCCTCCCCGCCCATGACCTGGATGGTCGCTTTGATTTCCTCCTCCGTTGCCGCCTCAATCGTAATTGGGGAAATCTCCCGTTTTGCGAGGTCAATTGTGATATTGGTGTATGGCTCTCCCGTCGTTTTGAGCACGCTGGTCACCGTTTCCCCATCCGGTAAGGTACGCCGGGGGGCTGCCAGACTGTAAACAACCATATCCACCTTACCCAAATCCTGCTTGATTAAACGGATGGTTTCTTCCTTCACTTCCTGTGAAAACGCGTCCCCGTTGATAGACTTCGCATACAGGCCGTCGGCCGCCGCGAAATCCTCAAATGCCGCAGTATTATACCAGCCCGCGCTGGCTGTCTTTTTACCGGAAGCCGGTTTCTCAAACATAATGCCGATGGTCGCCGCGCCGCAGGAATATGCGGCGGAAATGCGCGAAGACAGGCCATAGCCCGTAGATGCCCCTATGACAAGGACTTTCTTCGGCCCTTCCGTTTTCGGCATTCCCTTCACAAAATCGATCTGCTCCTTCACGTTCTGCCTGCATCCCTCCGCATGAGCGGTCGTGCAGATAAAACCCCTTACCTTTGGTTCCACAATCATGTAACTTCCATTCCTTTCGTATATCCGGCATTTCTATGCCTTCAGTCAATTTTTAAATTAATGGGCAAAATACATCATATTAATCGCAATGTAGGTAACATACAGCGCAAGCATAACCACGCCGTTTTTCCTTGTAAAGTTTTTTTCATTGGTCAGCCCGAACCACAACACCGCTCCGCCGACTGCCAGCACTGCTGCGACGGAAAACAGGCCGGAGGCCAGTGAATCCAGCTGCATTGGGTGAATGACAGACGACAGGCCCGTTACCAAAATAATATTTAAAATATCTGCGCCGATGATATTTCCGACCGACAGATTCTGCGCTTTTTTAATCATAGACTGAATTGCTGTTACCAACTCCGGCAAAGAGGTGCCGACCGCCGTAATCGTCAGGCCGATAATCAGTTCTGAAACGCCGAGGCTTTTTGCTATCAAGGTTCCGTTATCGACCAGCAGGTTGGAGCCAAAAATCACGCCCGCCGCGCCAAGAGCCAGCAGGAGAAGCTTTTTGACAACGGTTTCCCGGCTGGTATCCACCCGTTCTACCCGCTGCGCAGCGCGCCTGTTATTCTTTTTGGCGGAAATGACATTCATAATCAGGTACAGCACCAAAATAAACAGCAGTGCAAGCCCTGCCGCACGGGAAATCTCGTGCCTGATAAACAGCAAAACTCCTGTGCCTGCCGCGAGCAGCAGCAGGAAAAACGTGTTTTTCACAAATGTATCGCGGTCCGTTACCGGGGGGCGGGAAAACAAAAAGGTAATCCCGAGAATAAACGTCGTGTTGAAAACGATGGAGCCAAACGCGTTCCCAAACGCCATCTCCGGCAAATCATGTGCCGCCGAGGTGGAGGACACGACCGCCTCCGGCAGCGTCGTACACAGGCTGACCAGTGTCGCGCCGACGATAATATCCGGAATCCCGGTTGCTCTTGCCACCCAGATGGCCGAATCCACAAAGAAGTCACTTGCCTTGATGATAATCACAAGCCCCAGTGCAAAAAGCAGATAACAAAGATACTGTTCCATGGTTTACCAAACGCCTTCCATTTTTAATCTTTGCTTAGCAAAACCAACAGCAGGCCGCTGCCTATTGTGATGGTAGCCGTATCTTTGGTAAACTCATTGCTCACCCCATAGGGGTTGCCAATCTCCATTTCACTGTCTTTTAATTCATAATACAAGCCGGTTGAAGAAATCCCCGTCACCCTTGTGAGCGGAAGCAGGGATAGCTTATACCCCTCCCGGCGCGGAACCGTGACCTCCCGGTCCATCAGAAAAATTTCATTGTGTTCGTCTATCATGGTAATCCGCACACCTCGTGACAGGCCAAGCTGCAGCAGCGAAATGTTCGCCAGTGTGTGATCCAGCCGCGTGCCGGCGGCGCCGAGAAACAAAATGTCACAATACCCTTGGTCCATTGCGTAACAGATGGCCTCATGCGAATCGGTACGGTCCTTTTCCACTGGCAGGACAATTTTTCTGCCGCTATGTACCTGCGTTTCCTCAAACGAGTCGAAATCTCCTATGACGACATCGGGCAGTATGCCGATTTTCCGGGCACTCGCGTACCCACTGTCGGCGCAGATAATCAAATCCTCTTTTTGAATCAGCGGCCTGTAAAATGCAGGCTCCCCAAGTTCGCCGCCCGCGATCACCACCGCTCTCATCTGCCGTACTCCTTAAATTTTTTCACAGCCTCCGCCGGATTCCCGCTGCCGAACACGGCAGTCCCCGCGACAATGACGTTCGCGCCTGCCTCCACCGGCATGTGCAGGTTATCAAGATAAATCCCGCCGTCCACTTCAACGTCAAACCCATCCCCAAACAGACTTCTGGCTTTCGTTATCTTTTCGTTGACAGATTCGATATAGCTCTGCCCGCCGAATCCCGCAAAAACAGTCATAATGAGCACCATGTCCAGCTCGTCGCGGTAAGGCAGGACAGATTCAATCGGCGTGTCCGGGTTCAGGGCAATTCCTGCCTTTTTCCCCAGGCCCTTAATCTGTTTTACGGTATAGTCTATGTCGCTTTCGCACTCGATATGAATGGTAATGATATCCGCTCCGGCTTTTGCGAAGCTCTCCACATATTTGTGCGGCTCTGAAATCATCAGGTGGGTGTCAAACACCAGCTTGCTGTGGCTGCGCAGGTCGCTGATGACCGGAGCGCCA
>CABSKZ010000145.1 GCA_902478395.1 uncultured Eubacteriales bacterium
CTGCAGGAACAGGCGGCACAGCTCTTTTTCGTGAAGCCCGAGGCGTTGTCGGCACAGACAGTAACCAAAATGGATGAAACGATGAAAGAGGCACTTGGCACTTATCCGGTCGGAGGTATCATCCTGTTTGCAAACAATATTGTAAGCCGCCAGCAGGTTTTGGATTTTAACCAGGCATTGCAGGAGGCAGCACCGACGCCTCTGTTTCTAGGTGTGGACGAAGAGGGCGGACGCGTGGCACGCATTACCTCACAGTCCGCAATGGGGTATGAAAAGCTGCCCCGTGCGCTGAATGTACAGACAGCGGAGCAGGCGGGCGAGATTGGCGTACGACTGGGAACGATTCTGACGGAATTGGGTTTCAATCTGGACTTCGCGCCGGATGCGGATGTGTTTACCAATCCACAGAACACGGTCATCGGAGACCGGGCGTTCAGCAGAACCCCAGAGGTGGCGGCAGAGTTTGTCAGCGCACAGGTGAAGGGTTTACATACAAAAAATATTGCGACAGCAATCAAGCATTTTCCGGGACATGGGGATACCACAGTGGATTCCCATAAGGCGCTGCCGTCTGTTTCGCACGATTTAGAGCGGCTTCGTCAGACCGAATGGGTGCCTTTCCGCGCGGGAATCGCGGCTGGAACAGATATGGTGATGGTGGGGCATATTGCCGTGCCGAACGTCACGGGAACTGATGAGCCTTCCACGCTTTCAGAAACAATTGTACAGGATTGCCTGCGGGAAGAGCTGGGGTTTTCAGGCGTCATCATAACAGACGCGCTCGATATGGGCGCAGTAGTAGAGCGGTATGGCGCTTCGGATGCGGCAGTGCGCGCGTTACAGGCCGGGTGTGATATGCTGCTGATGCCGAAGAATTTCCACGCGGCGTATGAAGGCGTATTGGAGGCGGTGCAGGACGGACGAATCAGCCAGAAACGGCTGTCGGACGCAGTTTTACATATTCTTCAGGCGAAAGCCGCGCGGGGGTGGTTGGACCGGCCTAAAATTTTTCCGGCTGGCAGGTAAAAAAGTTAGAAGAGGTTAGAAAGTTGAAATGCCGCAGAATAAAGCGTTCCGCGGCATTTGTTATATCTGTTGTGACATTTGTCCGAATAGATATCTATTTCATGTTGCTGTTGTGCGCAACTATTAAACTGATATTTAGGTGTTTTTTCGTCTTTCGATTGACAAAAAGAGCGTATGGCTATCGCCATACGCCTAATGTTATTTCCTGACAGCTATTTTAAATTCAACGTTCCCATACTAGCGCCCTTTAAATAGGCATTGATGAAACCGTCCAGGTCGCCGTCCATAACAGCACCGATATTACCCATTTCAAACCCAGTCCGATGGTCCTTGACCAGATTGTACGGATGGAACACATAGGAACGGATTTGGCTGCCCCAGGCGATATCCTTCATATCGCCCTTAAGCTCCGAAATCTTCTCCTTCTGTTCCCGCTCTGCCATTTCAACCAGCTTGGCCTTCAGCATTTTCAGCGCCGTTTCCCGGTTCTGGTGCTGGGAACGCTCATTCTGGCAGGCGACCACAACGCCAGTTGGAATATGTGTCATACGGATAGCAGAATCCGTTTTATTGATGTGCTGTCCGCCGGCGCCGCTGGCGCGGAAGGTGTCAACCTTAATATCTTCCATATTTAAGTCTATCTCAATATCGTCATTGATTTCCGGCATCACATCCACAGACGCAAACGAGGTGTGGCGGCGGCCGGACGAATCGAATGGTGATATCCGCACAAGGCGGTGTACGCCCTTTTCGCTTTTCGCGTAGCCATAGGCATTTTCGCCGGAAATCTGAATTGTGACGCTTTTTACACCGGCCTCATCCCCAGCCAGATAGTCGAGCGTTTCGACAGTAAAACCACGTCGTTCCGCCCACATTTGGTACATGCGGAGCAGCATGGCTACCCAGTCCTGCGCCTCGGTGCCGCCGGCGCCGGGATGCAGGGCAACAATGGCGTTGTTCCGGTCGTACTTTCCGGAAAGCAAGGTTTCCAGCCGCATATCCTCCAGTTCCTTCTGAAGCGCGGCATAACCGTCTGAGATTTCTCCTAAAAGGCTTTCGTCGTCTTCCTCAATTGCAAGTTCGACTAAGGCAACCATGTCCTCCCAATCCGATTTCAACGTTTCATAACGCGCCACCTTGTTTTTCAATTGTTTCAGCTTTTGCAGTATCTTTTGAGAATTCTCCATATCGTCCCAAAAGCCGTCCGCGCTGGATTGCTGCTCCAGCTCTTCTATTTCAGAGTTCGTTTTAGGGATTTCAAAGTGAATCCCCCATTTCAACGATATCTTTTTTCATTGCGTCCAGATCCAGACGATACTGGTCGTATTCAATCATTGTTTCACATCCTTTAAGAAATTTTCACCAAAGCCCTGAATGGACTTTGGTGATTACACTTATTGCTCGTTTGCGCCGCAGCATTTTTTATATTTTTTGCCCGAACCGCATGGGCATGGGTCGTTTCTGCCGACTTTCTCAGTCTTTTTCACGGTTTTATTCACTTCTCCTTCGCCGTGAGATGCAGCGACAGGTTCGGCCACCTCTTTGCGTTCCGGCGGCGCTTCAATGCGGGCGTGGAAGATATATTTAATGGTATCCTCACGAATGGCGGCAATCATCTCTTCAAACATGTTGAAGCCTTCAAATTTATATTCGACAACTGGATCGCGCTGTGCATATGCCCGCAGGTTGATGCCGTGCTTGAGCTGATCCATATCGTCGATGTGGTCCATCCACTTACCGTCGACCACCTGAAGGAGCACTACGCGTTCGAGTTCACGCATGTTGTCCGGACCAAATTCCGCTTCCTTGGCCTCGTAAAGCTTATGGCCAATGTCGAGCAGCTTTTCTTTCAGCTCTTCCTTGGTGAGATATTCCTTATCCTCCTGCGTCAGTTCCAGTGCGCCATGGGGAAGGAATATCATTTCCAGATAATCTATCATTCCGGTGAGATTCCAGTCGTCGACAATATCTGTTTCCCCGGTGAAGCGGGCAATGGTACTGTCTATCAGTTCCTCCAGCATATTCTGGATATTGTCGCGTACATTTTCCCCGTTTAAGACCTTCTGGCGTTGGCTATAGATGACTTCCCTCTGCAGGTTCATCACATCGTCGTATTGCAGGACGTTTTTCCGGATCTGGAAGTTCTTGCCCTCGATGCGTTTTTGTGCGTTTTCAATCGCATTAGTCAGCATTTTGTGTTCAATCGGCTGGTCCTCCTCGAGGCCCAGAGTCTCAACCACCTTTTGGATGCGGTCACTGCCGAACAGGCGCATCAAATCGTCTTCCAGGGAAATGTAGAACTTAGAATTACCAGGATCCCCCTGACGGCCGGCACGGCCGCGCAGCTGGTTGTCGATCCGGCGGGATTCGTGCCGCTCTGTGCCAATAATGAACAGGCCGCCTGCTTCGCGTACTTTTTCTGCTTCTGGGACAATCTGTTCCTTGTATTTTGCAAGCAGTTCACCAAAAAGTTTACGCGCGTTTAAAATCTCTTCATTATCTGTGTCGCCAAAGCCCATGGCCTCGTTTATCAACTCGTCGGAAAAGCCCTGCTTTTTCATTTCGTGCTTTGCCATGAACTCCGCATTGCCGCCGAGCATAATATCGGTACCACGGCCTGCCATGTTGGTGGCGATGGTAACCGCGCCTGGCTTACCAGCCTGTGCGATGATTTCTGCTTCCTTCTCATGATATTTCGCGTTCAGCACTTCGTGCTTAATGCCGCGCCGTTTCAGCATGGCGCTGAGCAGTTCAGATTTTTCAATGGTAACCGTGCCGACCAGCACAGGCTGGCCTTTTTCGTGGCAGGCGATAACCTGCTCCACAACCGCGTTGAACTTACCCTTTTCCGTTTTGTATACGGAATCCGGCAGGTCAACCCGCGCAAGGGGCTTGTTGGTCGGGACAACGATAACGTCCAGCTTATAAATATCCTGAAACTCGGTTTCCTCCGTCTGCGCCGTACCGGTCATACCTGCGAGCTTCGTGTACAGGCGGAAATAGTTCTGGAAAGTGATGGTAGCGAGCGTTTTGCTTTCGCGCTCCACCTTCACGCCTTCTTTTGCCTCGATGGCCTGGTGCAGTCCGTCGCTGTAGCGGCGGCCAATCATCAGACGCCCGGTGAATTCGTCAACGATGATGACTTCGCCGTCTTTCACAACATAATCCTTGTCGCGGTGCATGACGCCATGTGCGCGGATAGCCTGGTTGATGTGGTGCTGAAGCGTCATGTTCTCAGGGTCGGACAGGTTTTCCACATTAAAGGCCCGCTCCGCCTTTTCCACACCATGCTGGGTGAGTGTAGCGGTGTTCGCCTTTTCGTCCACAATATAGTCCGCGTCGATGTCGTCGTCGAGCTGCTTATCGTCCTGCTCGGCAACGACGAACTTGGTCAGTGTTTTTGCAAAGCTGTCCGCCTGCTGGTACAGGACAGTGGATTTGTCGCCCATGCCGGAAATGATCAGCGGTGTTCTCGCTTCGTCGACCAAGATGGAGTCAACCTCGTCGACGATGGCATAATTCTGGCCGCGCTGCACCATTTGTTCCTTATAAATGACCATGTTGTCACGCAGGTAGTCAAAACCAAATTCGTTGTTTGTACCGTAGGTGATGTCCGCAAGATAGGACTGTTTGCGTTCCTGCGGCGTAACGTCGTGGACAATTAATCCGACTGTAAGGCCGAGATATTTAAAGATTTTCCCCATCCACTCGCTGTCACGTTTTGCGAGGTAGTCGTTGACCGTGACGATGTGCACGCCCTTGCCATCCAGCGCGTTCAGGTAGGCTGGAAGGGTAGAAACCAGGGTTTTGCCTTCACCGGTCTTCATTTCCGAGATACGGCCCTGATGCAGGACGATGCCGCCCAAAACCTGCACGTAGAACGGGCGCATGCCAAGCACGCGGTCAGCTGCCTCGCGAACTGTGGCAAAGGCTTCCGGAAGCAGGCTGTCCAGCGTTTCGCCGTTTGCCAAGCGCTGTTTGAACTCGCCGGTTTTCCCCTTTAAGGCATCCTCAGAAAGCGCTTTGAATTCCCCCTCCAGCGCCATGACCTTGTCTGCCAAAGGGCGAATCCGTTTCAGCTCTCTATCACTATAGCTTCCGATAATTTTCTCCATTAGTTTTTTCAAAATCGTTCACCTCTAATATATTTCTACCTATATTATAAACAAATACACAATATATCAGCCTATAGTATAACACAAAAGATGGTAGAGGTCAAAACAAACTTGAAAATTTATATTTTATTCATATTTTGTGCGTGTGACCGGCAAAAAAGCCTTGCTTTTATGGCCGTTTTAGTATAAAATGGATTTCGTGAATTCGAAACATCTGGACAAGGGAGGAATTCGGTGCGTAAGCCACGATTTCGCTTCAAAAAGAAAAAGCATAAAAAGCTGCGGATAGTCGCGTTTCTTTTTGTGGTGTTGTTCTTTGGTTCCGCCTGCTTTCTTGGATATGTCTATAAATCGCAGAAGCCGTTTGCGAAACAGATAAAATCCTGGGTGAAGGACATCATCTATACGGATAAAACGCCGTTGCCGCAGTATTCGGAAGAGATATCTCTGCCGGGTGCGGAGGAAAAGGTACTTTATGTTAACAACCGGGAGCAAAGAAGTGAAAAGCTGGATCGGAACAAGGACAATAAGCTGCTTGAATATGCCGGGGACGTCATGCGCCTGATAGATTTTGCGACCGGATATTATCTCGATCTGCCAGCGGGGATGACGCCAGATTTCAGCCAAAGCCCGAACTTTTCACGGATGAACAGCGGCTTTGTGGACGTTGTGATTTCGCGGGAGCGGTCGCCCTATGAAGACGTGGACGAATATATTGCGTACTACCTGAACCGGTTTATCACGAATGAGGAATATCGGAAAAACAACAGCATCGAGCTTTTGGAGGATACGACCCGGCAGTTTGGCGGGAACACGGTGCGGTTGATTTCGGTAAAAGTTGCGGACATGCCGGAGGATAAAAAGGCACTGTATACCTTCGCGACCATCAACATTGGCGGCCGGGAGTTTTTCCGGTTTCTATTCAAGGCCAAAGCGGATTATGTAGAAATGCCGCAGGCGGTGGAACGAGCGCTGACAAGCTTTACCCGCATTGAAAAGATTGGCAAGCCGCAGTACGATTTGGAATACAGCTTCCAAAAGCCGGCTGTCTGGTCGCGGGAAACGCGCAAAAAGTTCGAGGAAATACAGGAAAGCAAGGAATTAACGTGGGGCATCTTTACGACGCAGGTGCATGAAGAGGGCATTAAACGAACCATTCCGGAACTGGAAAGTAAGCTGGATTTCACCTTTCCGGTGGTGCTGATTTACAACCACATCGGTCAGCCAATTTCGCAGGATTTCCTGGATTTGTGCGAACAGCAGGGCAGGACGATTGAACTGACGCTTCAGATGACGGAAACCAACAACGAAGATCTGCTGTGCAGAAGCCCGCTGCTGGAAACTTATAAGGGAAAATATGACGATAAAATCCGTAATCTGGCACGGCTGCTGAAGGAAGAAATTAAAACACCGTTTTTCTTCCGCTTAAACAACGAAATGAACACCGATTGGGCCAACTATTCCGGTATTATCAATTTATCCGACCCGGATATCTACATCGGGTGTTGGCGCAGAGTTTATGAAATTTTCGAAGAAGAGCAGGTGGATAATGCTATCTGGGTGTTTAATCCGAACGACCGGAACTACCCGCCCTGCAACTGGAATAATTTCCTGGCATATTTCCCCGGTGAGGAATATGTCCATATGATTGGTGTGACCGGCTACAACACGGGAACCTATTTTAAAGAGGTGACTGGGGAGGACTGGCGGGAGTTTGACGAAATCTACAGCGAGATTGACAAGGCCTATTCCCCGTTCTTTAAGGATTATCCCTGGATTATTACGGAATTTTCGTCCAGTTCCCATGGCGGTGATAAGGCAAAGTGGATAGACGCCATGTTTCAGAATATCAAAAAGTATCCGCAAATCAAAGTGGCTGTATGGTTCTCAGC
>CABSKZ010000146.1 GCA_902478395.1 uncultured Eubacteriales bacterium
GACTTGAAGCGTGTCGACTTTTTCGACACGCTCAGGGCTGTCGCTTGGCGACAGCCCCTTTCATATATGAATTTAAATTTCTGCAAGTAAACAATAGATTTCAGGTTTAACAGTTAATGCATGGAGAGACCCGCAAAGGAATGCCCATAATGGGGATGAAAAAACTGTTTTTTTGCCAGGATACAAGCAGCTACGGCAGAAACAGTCGAAGTGCAGGCGTGGAGGCTGTACCGGACATCTGTCTCAAATGCGTGCGGTTGTGATAAAAACGCATCCTGCAACTGTTCCAAGTTTTCCAAAGCGGCGGACGCGCTTTTCAGGACGGGGTCTGTTCCTGTCCGACAGCTGTGGAACTGCGCCGCGCAGAAATTCCGTAAATAGCGGTCTAGCTCTTTTTCATAACGGATATGCTCCCGCATCGTGCCGGTGAAGCCTTTCGTGTGCGCGAAGCAGAAAAAATCCGTCAGAAAATGGCAGACAACACCTAGGCGGACGGAAAGGTCAGGATTTGGTACGTCGGAATCGGGCATCAGAAACGCATTCGCGGGCCAATCCTCCCCGTACGTATCTGCCCAGAAGGCAGATTCAGCATCTCCCCCGTCAAACAGGAAGGCTAGCTCTTCTTTCAGAAAACTGCTGTAGTTTTCAATGTAATGTGGGCAGGTGAGCAGCCGGACGGAGAAATCCGGACTGATGTTCCCCCAGAGAAATGCCCGGTAGGACAGCAGTCCGCGTGCATCTTCCACCAAAGATTCGTATAAGATTCTTCCGATTTTTAAATGAGAAAAGGTGTTCATGCTTTCGTCTCCAATCTGCCGGGAACCGCTTTTTCATAAGTGTTTCCTATTTGCTGCTTTTATTATAACGGCAGATTATTAACTTTTTCTTGTCCCTTTTCTTAAATCTTTCTTAAAATATTGTAAAATGTTCCGGAACTATGGCAACAACTTTATTTATTCCTTGTCTGTTTTCCGGAACAGAGTTACATCAGGGTAACGCCAAAATGCGTTGCCGCGTCGCGGAGTCCTTCTTCTATTTCCTGCCGGGAATAGTCGGCGGCCTCCAGCTCATCGTCTGTTAGTTCATTGAGCCGTGCGTAGAAATCAATGGCGATTTCGAGATAACGGATGTCGTCTGGCGGCATTGCATCGAACAGCTCATTTTCGGCTCCGTTGATTTCGCCGCATTGGAGCAAGTCAATAAGATGCGCCTGCAGAGCGGAGAGCTCCTGCGTGCCGGCGGAGGTGTCATAAAACACGGCGTCCTTATGAAATACCAGACGGGCAAGCATGTGCGCCAGCCGCTGGACTTGTTTCACCATAAAATCATCCTGTAGCATAAATGTTCCCCTTTGTTTTGAAAATTAATTTCAGTATAGCACATCCATGCGTTCCCGGCAAGGCCCTTTTCTGGAATCAATGCAATATTCAGACCAGGCAGCAGAAAAACGCCGGACGGTCGGAAAAACCGTTCGGCGTTTTTTATACAGGGGACTATTTCACCGGGAAGCATACCTCGGTCACCCAATTTTCCGGGTTTTGGTCCATTCCGGGACTGACATGATAAATGTTGAACATAGGCCCGCAGAAGGTGAGGCCGTTGTCGTTGACCCAGTTTCCGACTGCCGCGCACGCGGCACTCATATGGGAATAATCTCCCCTGACGATTACTGTCGCGCATTTGACGGGAGCGATTGTCCGAAAAGACACTCCGTTGCAGTCCGTTCCCATTTCCGTCACAGCGAGGCGGATTTCTACGTCAACATCGGTTTCTTTATATCCCTCGTCATAAAACACGGCCATGGAATAACAGTTTGCGGCCGGCTGTATTTTCTGTTTTTCCATTTCTTCATGTAACCGCTGCCAAAGGCGGCCTTCCTCGTCATAAACAGAGATGGTATCGCGCAGACAAATCATATTCATTTCCGGGTATTCCTTAATAGTAACATTGTAATCCATAAAATAATCATCCTTTCCGAGCCGTTCAATCGTAGATTGAAGCATTTGAATTTGTTTCTGAATCGTCTCGGATTCTTCCCGCATCCGCGCAGCGTGAAGCGTCAGATATTTTTTCAGGCTTTCCGGCTGCCCATACTCCGCTAATATATTTCCGATAGCGGACAGGGAAAACCCCATATTTTTTAACGACTGGATTCGGTTCGCCCGTACGAGCTGCGGCGCTGAATAGTAGCGGTAACCCGTATCCGGGTCGGTCTGTTCCGGAACCAGCAGCCCAAGGGAATCATAGTGGCGCAGCATACGGATGCTGATCATCGTCAGCTTAGAGAAGTCTCCGATTTTGAACATGTTTTTTCCTCCATACCGGTATTATTTTTGAGCTCACTATGATTATAAAGTATATCACTGTGTCAGAGTCAAGACTTTTTTGAAAAATTTATAACTTTATATCGAATCAGCTGTGTTTAGCCCTTTGAGCCATTCGGACGAAATAATAGGTTCGTTAAAAATTTCCTGCGCCATCATCTTTATTTCTCCACATATTTCACGAAATATTCCTCCAGCGTTTCGATTCCATTGTCATGCATGGTCTGCGATACGTTGTTTCCGACGTAGGTGATGTGCCAAGGCTCATATTTATAGCCGGTAATGTCCATCGCATCTTTCGGATAGCGGACGATAAACCCGAACCGGTACGCGTTTTCCGCTATCCATTTCGCCTCCGGCGTCCCTTCAAAACGGTCCATGTCACCGTTTGCGCCGCAGATGTCGAGCGCGCGCCCCGTGTGGTGTTCGCTGTAGCCCGGACGGGCGCTGTAAGTGTCCACCACCTCGTTGGTATCTTTCTGTAAATATTGGCGGTACAGGCCGTCCTGATAGGAGATGCTGCGGTAGGTGGAGACATCCCCGATGGTATAGCCCGCTTTTTTTGCTTCAGCGCAAAGCTTTTCGAACGCGTTTTTTGTTTCCGGGGTTGCCAGCCGTCCCGATTTCAGCTTCACAAGCTGGGCGGGTTGATAGCCGTCAGGCAGCTTGTGGTACTTGTTGACCAGAAGGGGAGAAGTCCCGTCGTCGGCAACTTCCGTTACATTGCTGTAAAAAGGCTTGTCCAGCCCTGCGTTGACCCGCCAGACGACATCGTCTGCCGAGAGCTCTGGATGGCTGTCTGCGAAGCCTGCATAACGCGCCCGGTTTTCTGCCCGGAAATATGGATTTTTTTGCAGCTCTGAAATGGAAAGTTCTTTCGCCGCGGCCGACCCGCCGGCGCGCGGCGCGCTTTGTGCAAGAAAAAAGGTAACGACGATAATTACGCCTAGCAATAGAATACAGCAGACCAGCCGGATCCGGCGGCGGATATAAATTTGTTTTTTCATGTCCAGCACCTCTTGTCTTTGGTAATGGGCGCCGCCGCTTTCCGCTGGCTGCGGACATGGACAGCTGCCCTGTAGTTGTTATCATACAGGGTGGCTGTTTCTGGATGGCAACAAACTTGTATCGATTTTTTATCATTTTTGTATCATGGTTGTATCCCGTACGCCTTGGAGGCCTCTTCCTCCGGCTGTATTGAAACGTACCCGATTCCGCATACGACGAGATAGGAGAAGTTTTTTCCCTCTTCTGTGGAACGAATCAGACAGCCGTTTTCACTAACCGGTATCCGCTGTAGTTTTTCCCCGTCTGCGCCAAGGGAAGCTATCCAGGTTTCTGCAACTTTTTCGGCGGAGGGGTAAAATTTGGTGTTCGGGTAGGAGGCTGTATACCCCATGATGGCTGCGGTTTCGGAATCCACCAGCAGATTCAGGTTGTTATAAGGCTCCTTCGGATCAAAAAACTGAACAGCCCACAACGAAACATTAACCGACGGCATGCGGATATCACCGAAGGTATAAGTCCGAAGCTGAAATTTATCATAGGTGCGGAACTCCGACGGAATAAACATGCCATCCGCGTTCAGCGCCTCCAGGGCCTGAATACACTGCTGCGCCGCGTCCCTATCCGTATAATCCGAAGGGTAGGTCATGGTGTTGTTTACATTGTATACGGAGGGATCCCCGCTGGCGTTCCGCCAGATAAGGTCCAGCTTATCCATCAGCGTAGGGCGGTAGCTGAATCCAGCGGAAAACTCAGAGATATCCTCCGTTTCCGTAACGCCAAACAGGGCGCGGTCTTGCCATTTTGCCAGCTCCGGCGGCAGAAGGACGGAGACTGCGACTGCCGCTGTCGCGGCACAGCCTGCGGCGAAATATTTTAAACTTCTTCTCATGATGGGCCTCCTTTCAGGCGAATGGTCACAGCAGTCCCATTTCCCAGCTTACTTTCGATGGAAAGGTGCGCTCCATGGATTTCGGCAATCTGCGCACAGATTGCGAGGCCCAGACCTGCACCGTTTTGTGCCCGCGCGCGGGATTTGTCCACCATGTAGAACGCCTCTGTGATGCGGGGGAGTTCTTCTTCCGGGATACCCCGCCCATAATCCTGAACGGTCAGCAGGTAGTCATTTTCCGACTGCGTACCGGAAATGCGGATACAACTTCCCGGGGCTGATGCCTTGCGGGCGTTATCGAGCAGGTTTATCAATAGGGTTTTAAAAAGGTCTGGTTCTGCCTGAACCGGGCGGTCCTCGCAACAGATTTCGATGCGGAGGCCGCTTTCCTGCAGAACGGGAAAATAAAGTCCGGCCGTTTCTTTGGCAAGTTGCGCGGCGCTGACAGGCTTCAGCGCAAAATCTGTTTTCTGAAGTACCAGAATGTCCAGCAACTTCAGGGAAAGAGATTCCAGCCGTTTCCCCTCGCTAAAAATATAATTTGCGGCGAGAAACTGTTTTTCCGGCTCCAGCTGAATGGAACGGAGCATGTCCGCATAACCGATGATGGAGGTCATCGGCGTTTTCAGCTCGTGGGCAAAGCTGGCGATGAAGCTCTCCCGGCGGTTGGCCTCATCTTCCAGCTCTGTAATTTTCCGCTCAAGCGCGTCCGCCATGGTATTAAAATCGCGGGCGAGATCCCCAGCCTCGTCTCCGCTTGTTACGGCGGCCCGCTCGCTGTACTTGCCGTCGGCAATCCGCCGCGCCGCCCGGGAAAGCGTGCGGAGAGGGCGCGTGAGCCAGCGGGAGAGAAAGAACATTAGAATAGAACAGAGCAGCATGGTTAACAGCACTGTATTGCCAAACAGGCGGAAGTGTGCGTCGCGTTCCTGGAATACAGAGGTAATATCATGGTAACTGCCCAGATAGACGACCCTGTCGTCCGGCCCTAAAATGACGCTGGCCGTCTGGGCAAAATACTGGCCGTCCTGCCGCCATACCTGATAGGCGCAGCGGTCTGTTCCGGCTTTTTCGATGAGTGTTGGGTCAAGCTCCCGGTTTTCGGAGGTATATAGAAGTTGCTTTTTGTCGTTTCTGACGCTGATTTTCATTTTGCTGCGCGGCTGTTCCACATCCATCGACTCCGCGATTTGCTTCAGGAGTTCGTCCGTAGCGCCGCCAATGCCGTCCGGCTGGGTGGCAAGCGTGGTAATAAAGGTAAAGCGGAGAATGCGGTTTTCCTCGAAGGCCAGGCTTTGTTCCCGTGCAAGGGACGCGCTGAACATGGAGGAAATCAAAAAATAGCCGCCGGTTCCAAAGGCGAGCGCCACAACGATGACGGTACAGAAAAAAACCTTCCAAGAGAACTTCATGGTACACCTCCCGTCCGTCTAACAACTTTGACATTATAGGATAACAAAATTTCATGAAAACGCTTTTGCGCAGCATGCGTGTCTTCCAGAGGAAAAGCTGCATGGCAAGCGTTTCAACCATGCGGCATGGGAGATCTTAGGTCCCCATATGCGGAGCGATATGAATCCGGCCGCTTAAAGAGGCGGGGAACATAAAGGCGAGGTTATATTTCAAGGCGGTAGCCCACCTTGTATACCGCGACGATTTTATCCTCCAGCCCCAGCTTTTTGCGCAGGCGCTGCACATGCAGATCAACGGTTCTGCTGTCTCCCAGAAAATCGCTCTCCCAAATCCGTTCATAGATGGTTTCCCGGAACAGCGCAATATTCTTATTCTGTACAAACAGCAACAGCAATTCATATTCTTTCATCGTGAGGTTCACCGGACTCCCATTTTTCCTCACCGTGCGGGAACGGGTATCTACTTCGATGTCGCCTAGGACGATATGTTCGTCGTATTTATGGTAGCGCCGCAGCACGGATTCGACGCGCGCGAGAAGTTCAACGATTTCAAACGGCTTGACGAGGTAGTCGTCTGCGCCGAGCCGCAGCCCCTTGACGCGTTCCTCGACAGAACCTTTTGCCGTAATGAAAATGACAGGGATTCCCGACGGACGGATGTATTCCATCAGTTCATATCCGTTCACCTCCGGCAGCATCACATCGAGCAGAATCAGGTCGTAACTGTTTGACTCTATCAGATCTGCGGCCCGCATTCCGTTGTCGGCGTTCTCGCAGGCGTAACCGGCGGCGGTCAGATTCATTTTTATCAGGTCGGAAATCGGTTTTTCATCTTCCACGATTAATACTTTAACCACCATATGGCCTCCGTTTTGTCAGAATGTATCTATTCTAGCGCTTTTTTGCATCATAGTTGCATCTTTGCGGCAGAAAGTTTGGGTTTCTATGATATACGCAGGTGTCACACACCCTTTCTTCACCGATGCTGATTTTCACTGACAGGTGTTTTCAGTGCTTTCCCGGACAAAACGCTTCGTTCGGTTCCATGAATACATCCCACAGGGAAGAAAAAACTTCCGCGCAGTTCATCAGTTTTGTTCCGCAAGTACCTTGCCGCACCAATCAAGCAGAAGCTCGAAAAAGAATTCCGGATGCTCCTTCCTTTGCTGTGCGAAGGCCTCCCAATTCATGCAGATCTGTAAAATTTCCCGCTCTTTTTCTTCCAGCATCGGCAGGAGTGCCTGCTTCGTCGGAGGCATACTGCCGGTACGGAGAAAAGAAACGGCGCGCAAAACAAAAAAAGCCGTTTTATAGGCTCCGGCAAGGTTCTCTGCTTCCGTTTTGCCATACAGGTAGCTGTGGCAGACCTCATGATACAAATTTGCCGCACCA
>CABSKZ010000147.1 GCA_902478395.1 uncultured Eubacteriales bacterium
TTAATGACGAAAGCGCATTTTTCTTTTTCTCCATATCTACCATGTCAGCCCCTCCTCCCTGTATTTTTACGGATTAATTCGTTAATTTCCTCCACCTTGCCTTCCTTCGCAAGTTGTTTCATCCTGTTGTTCATCAACTCACCCTTCAATTTCGTTATGGTATCACGCACTGCCTGTGCGCTGTCGCATTGATATTCCTTGTACAATATCGCCGCTGCCTGCTGTTTGAGCGGGCCATCTATAAATGAAAGAAAACCGGAAGCATCCGCCTCCTGCGTTTTGCTTTTGTATGCCATAATTGCGTCAAAAATCTTACTGTTCGTGTCGTTGGCGAACAGGCTGCCATCCGCTTCTTCTTTCGCCATTTCATAGGCTTTCTGATGAAAGAAAATGATATTGAGCAGCATTCGTTCCGCTTTATATGTAGTTGTGCTGCCCGATTCAACAGATGCGGTACGTGCCTGCTCCACTTCAGCCGGCAGCCGGTTTTGTGTGAAAACTTCCTTTTTTACCGCTTTCTTTTCCCTGGCATATATGAGCTTGTTAATTTCAGCGTTGATAGCCTCCTGCGAGATATCTGTTTCAAGCGAAATCCGCTTGACATAAGCCTCGCGCTCCACCGTGTTTTCCACCTGTGACAAAATTTGCGCGGCTTCGTTCACAAAAGCCACTTTTTCTGTCACTTCCGTGATGTCATACTCTTTTCGGATGCGCAAAATTTTGTACTCTACCGCAGCTTTTGCATTATTTAAAAGGTCCCGGAAGCTCTCACTCCCCTTTTTCAGAATAAATTCGTCCGGGTCTTTTGCGCCGGTGTATTGAACAACCTTAATCACATTTCCTGCTTCCGCCAAAATGTCAATTGCTTTAAGCGTGGCTTTCTGTCCTGCCTCATCACTGTCATAACAGACATAAACCTCGCTTGCATATCGTTTCAGAAGCTTTGCCTGATCCAGTGTAAACGCCGTTCCAAGCCCTGCGACAACATTGGGAATCCCCCGTTGATTCAGGCTGACAACGTCCATATACCCTTCTACAAGAATAATCCCCTGTTTCAATCCAAACTGCTTCGCAACGTTGAGCGCAAACAAGTTTCTGCCTTTGAAAAAAACTGGAGTTTCCGGCGAGTTCATATATTTTGCCGGATCCTCGCCCAGCGCCCTGCCGCCAAATGCCACAACGCTGCCGCGGACGTTGATAATCGGAAACATCAGACGGTTGCGGAATTTGTCATACACTCTACCCTTATCATTTCTGACCGCCAGGCCGGCCGTTACGATTTCCTCCGGCGAATATCCCTCCGCTTTCAAATATTCCGTCAGATCCGTCCACTCATCCCTTGCATAGCCGATGCCAAACCGCGTAATCGTATGCCGGTCCAGCCCGCGCTTCACGACATATTCATGTGCGCTTTTTGCCTCTTTATCTAAGAGGTTGTTCACAAAATGCCGGGCGGCCTTAACGTTCATCTCATAAATGCGCTGCTTCAAATTATGTTCATCACGGCTTTCCCGATAGGAAGACTGTTCTTCTTCCAACTGGATTCCCGCGCGCTGCGCCAAAAATTTAAGCGCGTCGACAAAATCGAGGTTCTCTATCCGCATCACAAAATCATAAATATTTCCGCCTGCGCCGCAACCAAAGCAATAGAAGAGCTGTTTATCCTCACTCACATGAAACGAAGGCGTTTTTTCCTTATGAAACGGACACAGGCCGGTAAAACTTGTCCCATTCCGTTTAAGTTGGACATAGGAGGACACAACGTCGACAATGTTATTAGCCCGCGAAACCTCGCTAATTGAATTTTGCGAATATCTTGGCAACGTTTTTTCTCTCCCTGCAAATCAAATTCTTCTTGGATATTCTGCCCGGTATGGCTCTGAACTTATATGATTTATGCCATATCTTAAGGGATATTCCGACGACTGTCCAGGCATCCGGCAAACAGAAAGCGACATATAGTTTTTCGACAGCCAGACAGAAATTCCTTCAAATTTGATAGAATTAATCAAATTTTTTACCGCACTAACATATTATCCAAAATATAACATTTTATACATTACCGAATGCTCCAACCTTTCGGAACAAACAGCTCGTTAAACTGATAAATTGCATAATTATCGGTCATGCCCGCGATATAATCACAAACGACACGTTCAACGCCCATCTCTTCAACCATATTCCTGTCGTCCTCCGGCAGCTTCATCGGATCCCGAAGGAAGGTTTCAAATAGCATTTCGATGATATTTTTCGCCTTTTTTTCCTCCCGTTTCGCCACGTTGCTCATATAGACATTTTCAAACATGAAACGGCGAAGTTCCATCATGGCCGCGTAGGTTTCGTCCGACATTTTGATTTCCGGGCGGTCCATGCTGTTTTCGATGGTATCGACAATCATAGTATTAATCCGCACGCCATGGGAATCGCCCAAAACATCTGTACAGCTTTTCGGTATTACAGAAGCATCAATAATCCCGCCCCGCACGGCATCATCGATGTCGTGGTTAATGTACGCAATCCGGTCAGCCAATTTAATGATTTTCCCCTCAAGCGTTGCCGCCTCATTCTCTCCCGCATGATTCAGAATGCCGTCCCGCACTTCGAATGTTAAATTCAGGCCGCTGCCGCCTTCCAGCATGTCCACAACACGCAGGCTCTGTTCATAGTGTTTAAATCCAGCGGAACAAATTTCGTTCAGAACCGCCTCGCCGGAATGCCCGAAGGGTGTGTGCCCCAGGTCGTGTCCCAACGAAATCGCTTCCGCCAAATCTTCGTTCAGACGCAAAGCCCGCGCGATTGTGCGGGCAATTTGCGAAACCTCCAGCGTATGCGTCAGCCGCGTCCGGTAATGATCGCCTTCAGGTGACAGAAATACCTGTGTCTTGTGTTTTAAACGGCGGAATGATTTTGCATGGATGATTCGGTCGCGGTCCCGCTGGAATTCCGTTCTAACCGGGCACGGCTGCATGGGCTTCAGCCTCCCGCGGCTCTGGTTTGACCGTTTTGCATACGGCGACAAGGTTTGTTCCTCAATCCGTTCGCTCATTTCCCGGATTTGCATAAAATCACTCCTCGCTGTGCTGATATTCCGCTGTGGAAACATATTACTTCTTTTTATATACCCCGTTTTTCCACTGTTAAAACAAATATATGCTAATTTTTGCAGAATATTATTCAAATACTGATACATACTGAGGAATGAAAAAGCCTGCCGGATTCCGCTCAGGAATACCGAAAGGCTTTTTGAATGACGAATCATACACCAGCGCTATACAAACATGGCGTTATTTTGTGTTTCTTAATATTAGCGCGTTTTCGTCTGTTTATTTATGATACTTATTCTGAATATAAGCATCTATAGAGACCGCCGCGGTTTTTCCCGCTCCCATGGCAAGAATAACCGTAGCCGCACCCGTTACGGTATCTCCTCCGGCGAACACGCCTTCTTTGCTCGTTGCTCCGGATTCGTCCGCAATAATGCCTCCCCATTTCTGAGTTTCTAAGCCTTCTGTTGTATTTTTAATGAGCGGGTTCGGCGTCTGTCCAATAGCGATAATAACGGTATCAACATCAATGGTATACGCAGAGTCCTGTTTCGCAACCGGCCTTCTTCTTCCGCTTGCATCAGGTTCTCCAAGCTCGATTTCCACACATTCCATCGCAGTAACATACCCGTTCTCATCGCCCAGAATTTTAGTCGGATTCGTCAGTAAGCGGAACTCAATTCCCTCTTCCTTGGCATGGTGTACTTCCTCCAACCGCGCTGGCATCTCTTCCTCACTCCGGCGGTACACGATATATACATGCTCCGCCCCAAGCCGCTTCGCGCAGCGTGCCGCATCCATGGCAACGTTGCCGCCGCCGACGACAGCTACCGCTTTTCCAACCTCAACCGGGGTATCGACTTCGGGGAACTGGTAAGCCTTCATCAAATTAATTCTTGTCAGAAACTCATTCGAGGAATACACACCGTTCAGGTTTTCACCCTCGATTTTCATAAAGCTTGGCAACCCTGCTCCGGTTCCGATAAATACCGCATCATAGCCATCTTCCAACAGTTCATCGACGGACAGGATTTTTCCAATCACCATATTGGTCTCTATCCTGACGCCCAGTTTCTTTAAATTATCAATTTCTTTCTGTACAATATCTTTTGGAAGCCGGAACTCCGGAATCCCATACATCAAAACGCCTCCAGCGGTATGAAACGCTTCCAAAACCGTAACCTCATACCCAAGCTTCGCCAGGTCGCCCGCACAAGTCAGGCTTGCCGGACCGGAACCGACAACCGCCACTTTGTGGCCGTTCGCCGATGGCTGTTCTGTTTGGGCGGAACCGTGTTTCATAAACCAATCCGCAACAAAACGTTCCAGCCGGCCAATACCAACGCTTTCTCCCTTAATAGCCCTGACACAATGCTTCTCACACTGGTTCTCCTGCGGGCAAACTCTGCCGCAAACCGCAGGAAGCGCATTGGTTTCCTTAATTTTGTAATAGGCGCCTTCAAAGTCGCCCTTCGCAACCAGTTCAATAAATTCCGGTATTTTTACGCTGACAGGACAGCCGGTCATGCAGGGTTTATGCTTGCAGTTGAGGCAGCGCTGTGCTTCCTCCACCGCCATTTCTTCGGTATAACCGAGAGAAACCTCTTGAAAGTTTTTATTTCGTATTTCCGGCTTCTGCTCCGGCATTGCCACTTTATTCAGGGACATATTAGGCATTTGCCTCACCTCCGAACAATCTGCATTCATGCTTCTTCATTGATTCCTGTTCCTGCTTTTTATACATTCCCTGACGGCGCATCGCACCGTCAAAGTCCACCAAATGCCCGTCAAAATCAGGCCCGTCGACACAGGCAAATTTGGTTTCGCCGCCTACCGTTACCCGGCAGCCGCCGCACATTCCCGTTCCATCTATCATAATTGGATTCATGCTGACGATGGTTTTGATACCATACTCTTTCGTCAGATTACACACCATTTTCATCATAATCAACGGCCCAATTGCAATGACCAAGTCATACTTTTCACCGTTTTCAATTTGTTCCTTAAGCGCGTTCGTAACAAATCCCTGATGGCCGTTTGACCCATCGTCCGTCATGACAAACGTTTTGTCACTGGCCGCCCGGACCTTATCTTCCAAAATAATTAGCTCCTTGTTCCGGAAACCGATAATGCTGTGCACCTCCGTCCCAAGCCGTTTGAGTTCCTTAGCCTGCGGATATGCAATCGCAGTCCCAAGTCCGCCGCCGATAACCGCAACTTTTTTGTAGCCTTCCAGTTCCGACGCTCTGCCCAGCGGGCCGACGAAATCCAGCAGGGAATCGCCTGCTTCGAGCGTTCCAAGCTCCTTTGTCGTTTTGCCGACTTCCTGAAATACAATCGTAACGTTTCCTTTTTCCCTGTCGTAATCAGATATGGTCAGAGGTACCCTCTCTCCGCCCTCTGCAATCCGGAAAATGATGAATTGTCCGGGCTGTGCCTTTTTGGCAATGAGAGGCGCTTCTATTTCCATCAGCTTAACCTGCTCGTTAAGCGTTTCTTTTTTTACAATTTTATACATGGCGTACCTCCTGTTAAATGATATATTTCAATTTACATGCAGCAGTTCCATGTTGCTACATGTAAAAAGGCTGTCAATGAAAACCCCTATCTGAATTATTATACTACAAAATCCGACATTTCGCAAGATTCCGAGGTGATTTTATTAACCTGCAATGTTATTTCCGCCCGCCATAGCTGTTCAGGAAATGCAATTCAGTTTCCTGAAGCACTCTTTTTATTTCGTCCCGCAAGCTTGTCTCGGTCGCTCTTTGATAAAATTTTCTTTCGCAGCCGAATGCTCTTCGGCGTAACCTCAACCAATTCGTCGTCCGAGATAAATTCCAGGCAATGCTCTAAGCTCATATCCAAAGGCGGAGTCAACTTCACGGTGTCGTCGCTGCCTGACGCCCGCATGTTCGTAATATGTTTCTTTTTACAGACATTTACTGTCAAATCCTCGTTTTTAGCATTTTCCCCGACGATCTGGCCCTCATAAACCGGAACGCCCGGTCCGATGAACAACCGGCCGCGCGTCTGTGCATTTACCAGACCGTAAGTCACGCTGTCACCTGATTCCCACGCAATCATAGAACCACGGTCACGGTTTGAAATCTCTCCCTTATATTCCTCAAAACCTTCTAAAATCGTGTTCATGATGCCGTTGCCTTTTGTGTCGGTTAAAAATTCACTTCTATAACCAATCAGCCCGCGTGACGGAATTTTAAACTCAATCCGCATATAGCCCTCGCTTGTGGGGTGCATATTCACCATTTCCGCCTTCCGGGACCCCAGTTTTTCAATGACGTTTCCGGAAAACTCTTCCGGCACGTCAATCACGAGGCGTTCCACCGGCTCTAAACGTTTGCCGTTCTTCTCTTTAAAAATAACCTGGGGACGGGACACCTGAAATTCATACCCTTGCCGGCGCATGGTTTCAATTAAAATAGAAAGGTGCAGTTCACCACGGCCCGATACCTTAAAGCAGTCCGCACTGTCCGTTTCCTCTACCTTCAGACTCACGTTTGTTTCCAATTCTTTAAATAACCGGTCGCGGATATGGCGGCTTGTGACAAAATCGCCCTCCCGTCCGGCAAACGGGCTGTTATTGACCAAAAAGTTCATCGAAATCGTTGGTTCGTCCACCTCAATAATCGGAAGTGGGTCGATGCAGTCGGTCGCGCAGAGCGTTTCTCCAATATTGACATCTCCCAGGCCGGATATACTGATGATATCGCCTGCCGAAGCGCTTTGCACCTCCTGCCGTTTGAGGCCGTCGAACGTGTAAATTCTTCCTACCTTGACATTGGCGGTTGCACCGTCCTTCCGGCAGATGCTTATCGTCTGTCCATAATTGACCGTGCCGCGTGCGACTTTACCGACCGCGATGCGGCCAATGTATTCATCATAGTCAATATTGGAGACCAGCATCTGAAATGG
>CABSKZ010000148.1 GCA_902478395.1 uncultured Eubacteriales bacterium
GGCTCAGTGTCAGTCGTGGAACGGGCACATCGGCTTCGGTTGTGCTGGTAAATCCGGCGGGGGAACGGACCTTTCTGCATTGCCAGGGAGCAAATGCGAAGTTTACGGAGGAACAAGTAAACTACGGCGTTTTGAAGGAATCTAAAATCGTTTTTGTGGCAGGAAGCATGCTGATGCCGTCATTTGACGGAGAACCATGTGCAAAGGTTTTAAAAAAATGCCGTGAGTTGGGGAAAACCACAGTGCTCGATAGCGCATGGGATGATACAGGGCGCTGGATGGAGGTTCTGAAACCATGTATGCCATATATCGACTACTTTATCCCCAGCATTGAGGAAGCACAGATGTTCGCGGGCTGTGATGCGCCTGAAGATATTGCAGATTGCTTTTTTGAAGCGGGAGTCGGTCATGTTGTTATTAAAATGGGGAAGCAGGGCTGTTATGTACGTGAAAGCAAAAACACAGAAGGCTATATGCTCCCAACCTATGGGCATGTGAAACCGGTGGACACAACTGGAGCCGGAGATTCCTTCTGTGCAGGATTCCTATACGGCCTGTCCCAGGGAATGAACATGAGGGAAAGCGCCCGTTTTGCCAATGCGGTCGGCACACACTGCATTATGGCGGTCGGAGCGACAACCGGAATCCGTCCCTATGCGGAAATAAAAAAATTCATGGAGGAAAATGCGCTATGATTGGTCAGGAAGAATACAATGCGGCAGTGAAACGCACACTGGAATATTTTGAAAAAGCTAATATTATTTTAACTGATGCGGAAAAACAAAAAATCGAAGTGGCAGATTTCGGCCTTGCAGATTTAAAAAACACAGGCTTGCAGATTCTTACCTATGTGAATACGGAACGGGTCTGTGCGAAAGAAATGGTGCTGTTCCCGCACCAGACCTGCCCGGAGCACCGGCATCCTCCGGTAAATGGCGGCGACGGAAAGGAAGAAACCTTCCGCTGCCGTTGGGGGGAAGTTTATCTTTATGTTGAAGGTGACCCGGCAACACCGCCTGCCGTACAGCACCCGGACGGTGATTATACCGTATTTCATGAAATTAAACTGACGCCAGGAGAACAGTACACGCTGTATCCAAATACCAAGCACTGGTTTCAGGCTGGAAAAGATGGAGCGGTCGTTTCCGAATTTTCTACACGGAGCATGGATGAGGCGGATGTTTTTACCGACACGAATATAAAGAGGGTGGAGTAGATGGGATTCAAAAAGGCGGTAATGTATGGTGCGGGCAACATAGGAAGAGGATTTATTGGCCAGCTTTTGTATGAATCCGGTTACGAGGTGTGCTTTATTGACGTAAATCAAAAATTGATAAAACAGCTGAATACAGAAAAGGAATATCCGGTCCGTTTACTTGACGATGACGGCTATGAAGAAACGCTGGTGCGCAATGTGCGTGCGGTTGACGGAAACGATATCGATGCGGTGGCACAGGCGATTGCAGAAGCAGATATATGTGCCACTGCGGTCGGCGTCAATGTGCTGAAATTTACTGCTGAACCGTTCCGCCAGGGAATCATCCGGCGCTTTGCAGCTGGCGGCGGTCCGCTCAATATCATAATTTGTGAAAATTTAATTGGCGCGGATATTTACCTAAAAAAACTGATTTCAGAGAAAATGTCAGAGGAAGAACAAGACTGCCTGCAGCATGTCGGGTTTGTGGAAGCATCTGTCGGGCGGATGGTTCCGGTTCAGACTCCGGAAATGCAGGATGGAAATCCGCTGAGAATCTGTACAGAACGTTTTTGTCAGCTACCGGTAGACCGGGCGGCATTTCGTGGAGAGATTCCGCCAATTAAAAACATGGTTCCATTTGAACCCTTTTCCTATTATATCGAACGCAAGCTGTTCATTCACAATATGGGGCACGCAACTGCTGCCTACTTCGGTAAGCTGGCTGGCTGTGAATACATATGGCAGGCGATGGAGCGGCCGGAGATCGTGCTGTGTGTGCTGCGGGCTATGCTGGAATCTGCCGTAGCTCTGAGTAAAAAATATAATGTGCCGTTCATGGAACTACATAGCCATATTGAAGATTTGCTGCATCGTTTTTCGAACCACGCACTGGGAGATACCGTAGACCGTGTAGGCGGAGATATCAAACGGAAGCTGTCCCTAAATGACAGGCTTGCGGGTGCATACCGGCTGTGTAAAGAAGAAGGGGTGGACAATTCCTGTATCGCGCTGGCAATTGCGGCTTCTCTCTCGTTCTCAAGAGAAGGGGAACCAAAATATGATACAGAGGAAATTCTCTGTGAATTTATGGAGTTGGACAAAAACGGCACCGATTATTGCCGAATTATGAAGCTATACCAGGCTTTGCAGGAAAAGAGCTTTGGTTTGGTAAGCCGTGCGGGATAAATATTTTTGAATATAGAAGAACCCTGGTGTCGTTTGATACCAGGATTTTTCTATATTATGAAAATAACGAAATTAAACCTGCTTATTTTGTGACAAAAAATGAAATTTTATTGGGAACGGCCTGTAAATTTCGAGCTTGTTCTGCTATAATAGATATAGAGTTTGTTTTAATCCCAGGAGGCAGTTCAAATTGATTCGGACCGAACCGATAGAAATTAGAAAAACTACATATAAAAGAAAAAGGACAAAAAGGAAACGGAATTTCAGACTAAGATTGCTGATTGCCGTAATTTTATTTATATTAGCAAGCATATTTGTTATAAATATTGTCACGAAAGGGCCAAAACACGTTCCGGCTCCGACAGAATATCAGATTCAATTTAACCGGACGCCGCTGAACCGAACGGCGAAGGATATTCGCTACATCGTCATTCATGATACCGACAACAAAGACAGGGGCGCGGACGCAATGCGGCATTACCGCTATTTCAACAGCGCGGACCAACGTTCGAGCGCCGACTTTTTTGTGGATGACAAGACTGTTTTACGCGTAAATGATTATTATTCCTATTACACCTGGCATTGCGGCGACGGAAATGGGAAAAATGGCATTACGAACCGGAACAGCATCGGGGTCGAGATTTGTGTCAACCGCGACGGCAACTATAAAAAAGCGCAGGAAAATGCTGTCGAACTAGTGAAGCAGCTCATGACGGAACTGGAGATAGATATTGGACATGTTGTAACCCACAGGGACGCAAGCGGCAAGGATTGTCCTCGTTCCATGCCGGAAAAGCAATGGGAACAGTTCAAAAACAGACTTAAGGATTAAACGGATAGGGGAGGTTCGCCGTATGAAGCAATACAGGGCGCAGGACTGGCTTGGGGAAACGGAAAACATCAACGTGCAGAAAAACTGTGTGCAAAACAGTGAAAGTCCGCATACGCACGATTTTATTGAGCTTGTATATATTTATGCTGGAGCCGGGCAGCATTGCATCGGCGGAAAAAATTATGGTGTTTCGAAGGGAAACCTGCTGTTTATCAACTATAATCAAACACACTCCTTCCGCGTGGACGGAGAAATGACCTACATCAACTTTCTGTTGAAGCCAGAGTTTATGAGTGCCGAGTTATTAAATTCCGAAACGATTTTTGAGATTTTCCGCCTGTCCTTGTTCGATGAATTTCAAAGTGAATTTGAGAACGAACCGCCGATCGTCCGATTCGAAGGACGGGAAATCATCGAAATAGAGAATATCATAGAGGTTATGCTGGATGAAATTAACGGAAAGAAGATGGGCTACCGCTCCATTTTAAAAGGTTATATGCAGGTTGTTTTTGCTATGTTGCTGAGAAAACTGAAATCACAGGGTGGGGAACACACGGCTAGCCGTTATCTGGGAAATATAACGCCGGAAATTTTAAAATACATAGATGATAACTACCGGGAACACCTGACGCTTTCGGAGCTTGCAGAAAAATGTTTCTATAATCCATCTTACTTCAGCCGTATATTCAAGGCTTGTTTTGGCCGTACATTTAAAGCCTATATCCAGGAAAAACGGATTGCGGAAGCGTCGCGCTTGCTGCTGGAAACCAGCCTTTCCATTGAAGAAATCGGCTCCAGAGTCGGATATGCAGATAAAAAACAGTTTTACAAGACATTTAAAGAACTAACCGGTAACACGCCGAACGCAATGCGAACAGGGAAAAAATAGGGTCTAGCAAGTAAAAAACGCCTACTGTTTTTTGGATTATGATGCGGTATAATGGGGACATCAAACAAAATCAGGAGGGATTTCATGTTATCTTTTGAGCAATTAAAAGACAAAATTTATGGATGCTGGAACGGAAAAAATATAGGAGGCGTGTTGGGCGCACCATTCGAGGCGTACCGCCAGTTAAACGACGTCACATTTTATGTTCAGAAAGATTTGGAAGGCAATCCGCCCCCGAATGATGATCTGGATTTACAGCTCGTCTGGCTGGCAGCGGTGGAGAAGTATGGCCGGCAGATTGACGCGAAAATCTTAGGGGAATACTGGCTGTCTTACATAACGCCGAATTGGGTGGAGTATGGTACCGGAAAATGCAACATGGGCGCCGGTATGATGCCACCAGTATCGGGCTATGTAGCAAATCCATACAGAGACAGCTGCGGCTGTTTTATCCGTTCTGAAATCTGGGCGTGCCTGTGTCCGGGGCATCCTGAGCTTGCTGTGCGCTACGCCTACGAGGATGCAATTGTTGACCATGCCGGAGAAGGAATGTACGGTGAAATTTTCTGCGCTGCTGTACAAAGCGCTGCGTTTGTCGAAAGCGATAAAATGAAACTGATTGAAATCGGCCTTTCCTATTTACCGGAAAACTGTGGCGTTGCGAAAGCCATCCGTCTTGTGCTAGAGGCCTATCAAAACGGCGTTCCATATCAGGAAACCAGAATCAGGTTGCTGACGGAGATCACTGGTAGTTTTGGACTTCAAATGGTAAATTTGAAAAATTTTGACGACGGGCTGCCGCTTGGCAATTCAGGTTATGATGCGCCGAGCAATATCGGAATCGTCATCATCGGCTGGCTTTATGGTGAAGATGATTTTGGAAAAAGCCTCTGCATCGCGGTCAACTGCGGAGAGGATACAGACTGCACTGCGGCTACGCTTGGCGCAATTCTGGGAATTGTACATGGCAACAGCAATCTGCCGGAGGAATGGTTAAAGCCAATCGGCGGTGTTATCACAACATGCTGTATCAATTTGACAAGCGGCATCTCTGTCCCCAAATCCATATCGGAACTTTCCGACAGGGTAATGCGCAATATTCCGTCGTTCCTTGGCTATGAATTTTGTGATGTTCTCCAGGGGACAGGGTTTAGCGTGAAAACTTGTGACAGAGATGAACTAAAATATGACAGTACAGACTACAGTAAGCCCTATTTAAATGGTGTAAATCAGAAAGTTGGGCTTTCCATAAAAGAATTGTTAGAGATGGGGCCTTTTGCCGTAAAATATCAGTTTACAACGTTTGATGCGATTCTCGATTATTGCAGTGAACCCTTCATCAAGGTGAATGAACCGAGAAAGCTGAAATTAAAACTGTTTTATAATGGAATGACACGGCATCAGCAATGGGTGGATATCAAACTGTATACGCCGGACGGGGTAACCGTCATCCAAGGAGACCGTTTTTCTGGTTCCCTGCAAAATCTCCACACCTACGAATTGCAGTTTGAATTTGATGTGTTGGCCGAAGCAATCCACGATTCCCGCATAGAAATACTGATTGATGTTTCAGTTGCCGGTCGGCACACAGCGGGGATGATGAAAGCGGTTCTGTTTCCGAATGGCAGGACAGAGATAAAAGAAAATTAAGCAAAAACGGATTTCGATAAATAGTACATGCCGAGGTTCATATGAACTAGTATTCTTTGGCAGTATATTGACGTAATATACTGCCAAAGAATTTTTGTTATTGATTGAAAGTCCGAGTATGTAAGCCGTCTTAAAAGACGGCTCATGTTTTACCGACAGTCACAGGAGAAATCCCCGTCATGGGTCTCACGCTCTCTGCAATCATGATTATCGCGGCAACAGTTACAGCCACAGCAATCACAGCCAGAACCACCAAAAAGCGCATCTACATCATTTTCTAGATGACGCCTTGTGCAGGGAGTCATACGGCGAACAGTCGGGCATCCGTTGGAGCGGGAACCTCTACCACCAAAAATATTACAAATGCCACACATAAAACATACCTCCAATCAATATTTGGGAAACATCCCAATACCAGTATATGTAAAGATATGTCGAATGTGCACGCTCAGTGTCATTCTTTGTGGTTCAAATCGGCAAGCGGATTTTTGCTTGCGGCATCGCGAAGCTGTTCGCTGTCCAGATGGGTATAAATCTGTGTAGTGGAGAGGTCGGTATGTCCCAAAATTTCCTGCAGAATACGAACATCCACATGTCCATATTTGTACATTAGAGTGGCAGCTGTATGCCGCAGCTTATGGACCGAATATTTGGTCGTATCTAATCCTGCAGCCTGCAAGTGTTTTTTGACTAAATGCTGGATAGTTTTCACACTAATTCGTCTTCGGTTTCGGCTGATAAACAGTGCGTTTTGGTCTGGCGCCTTAATACCTTCCCGGATGCGTTCGTTCTGAACATAATCCTGTATGGCGTTTTGACAGGCTTCGTTCAAATAAATGGTACGCTCCTTGTTTCCCTTACCAATAACTGTTAAAGTGTCGTCTTTAATATCATTTAAGTTAATTCCTGCTAACTCAGATAATCTTAGACCACAATTTAAAAACAGGGTAATCATTGCGTAATCCCGTTTTTTATCATTTCCATCAATATGTTCCAGCAAGGCAAGGCTTTCTTCTAAAGAGAGATATTTGGGAAGTGACTTGGGTATTTTAGGGCTGTCTAAATCATTTGCGGGGTTTACATCAATCAATTTTGCTTTCACAGTAAGAAATTTAAAGAAGGATTTCAACGAGGCAACCTTTCTTGCGCGTGAATTTGCGTTATTAAGACGTTCTCTAGATGTATATGCCAAATACTCATATAAATCATGCAGAGT
>CABSKZ010000149.1 GCA_902478395.1 uncultured Eubacteriales bacterium
GTCCACCAAGCGGATTTCCTCAATTTTCTTTTGTAGTTTAACGTTCTCTTTTTTCAGCCCGAGCATCCGCCTGCGTGAAGCCGCCGCAAGGCGCAGCGCTTGATAAAACAGTTGACGGTTGAGCGGCTTTGCTACCACAAGCGCCCCGTCGTTCTCCACTTTGGCGGAAATATCATCCGCCATTTCCGCTTTCACAATCAGCACTACACCGGCCATGGTTTCCTGCGCGGCAAGCAGTGCAAGCTCATCGCCGAACTCGTCAGAAAGCGGCGTGTTGACGACCACCAAATCGAAATCCATCTGGCCAATCATTCTTCTCGCCCCGTTCCCGCTTTTCGCCTCAATGATTTGGGACAGGTTATCCGCTCTGACAAAATCGACAAGGAACGACCTGCTTTTTTCCGAGCTGGCCACTATCAAAACGCTATCCAAGCAATCCCTGACCTCCCCCCGACCGGTTTCAAACCGGGATTCATCAAACCGCGCCCGCAAACAGTCTTTACCACGAACAACGCACTAAATAGAAGTAAAATACCGTTCCAGCTCAAAGGTCTCCGTATCCTCGCTCACGAGATAGTCTTTCCACTCGCGCTCCTTCTCATGCAGTATTTTCTCCAGCGTCGCTTGCGGAATTACGCTTTTGATAAAATTGCTGTTTTTCGCAAGCTGAACCGCCTCTCCCAGCGTCTGTGGAAGCTGTTCATACTGCGCAGTGGTCTGCGCGTCCGCCTCGAACAGGTTGATATCCGCAGGCGGGCACAACGGCAGCTTGCGGCTGACCCCCTCCATCCCGGCGCCAATCAGCAGGGCAAACGCCAAGTACGGATTGCAGGACGGGTCTGGCGAGCGCAGCTCCATCCGCGCGTATTCGCCGCGCGCCGCCGGAATCCGCACAAGCTGCGAACGGTTCTGGTGCGACCACGTCACATATTGCGGCGCCTCAAAGTTTCCGAACCGTTCGTAGGAATTCGTAAGCGGATTTAAAAACGCGGTCATTTCCCGCGCCTTATTCAGCACACCAGCAATAAAACTCTCACTTTCCGCAGAGTGTTCGTCCGTGCCGCTTTTAAACAAATTAATTCCGTTTTTCGATAGAGACATATTGATGTGAAGGCCGCTGCCCGCCTGGTGCAAGAGCGGTTTTGGCATGAACGACGCGAACAGGCCATATTTTGCCGCAATGGTTTTAACAGCCGTTTTGAAGGTGACAAGATGGTCAGCTGCCGTCAATGCGTCTGCATGGCGAAAATCAATTTCATTCTGCCCCGGCCCCTGCTCGTGGTGCGAGCTTTCCGGGCTGAGGCCCATTTCCTCCAGCGTGAGGCAAATCTCCCGCCGGATATTCTCGCCCTTGTCCAACGGGGCAATATCCAGATAGCCTGCGCGGTCCTGCGGGGTCTGAACCGGGTTGCCGTTTTCGTTCACCTCAAACAGATAAAACTCACACTCTGAGCCAATCTGACAGGAATATCCCTGTTTCCGGGCGCTACTGACCGCGTCTTTCAAAATATGGCGCACGTCCCCCTCGAACGGCGTTCCGTCCGGCCGCCTAATATCGCAGTAGAACCGCGCAACCCTCCCCTGCTGCGGCCTCCATGGCAGAACCATAATAGTCGCTGGGTCCGGGAACAGCAGCAGATCCGATTCCTCCACGTTCAAAAAGCCGCGGATAGCCGACGCATCGAACGACACGCCGTTTTCAAACGCGCGGGGAAGCTCCTCCGCCAGAATCGAAACATTTTTCACTGTGCCAAAGATATCGCAGAACGTCAGGCGGATAAACTTTACGTCGTTCTCCGCAACAAACTGTAAAACTTCATTCATTGTATAATCCAAGTCAGGCACCTCCAATTTCACCGGGACTGTTGCGGCCCGGAAGTATGTTACAAAACCATATGAATATCTTGCAGCAGGTAAACAACATTCGTTGCCCTGTTCGTTTTCAATTCGCACGCCGCATCTCATTCCTGCCGATGTGCGGAAGTTCTGCAGCTTTTATGATACCATTTTAACAACATTACCCTTGCGCGTTCCTCGTACGGCAAGAAGTTTCTAGCACGCGCGATAGATTTCACGCCGGAGGCGTATAATAAACACCACTTGCGGTGTTTATTATACTATATTTTCTCCGCGGATTCAATAAAAACAGGCAAACAGAAGATATTTTATTGCCAGCAGGCAAAAACGGAAGACCGCATGTGTCTTCCGTCTTCCTTTTCTCAATTATACGTATAGAGCTGCTTATACGGATTTTTCGTATCCGGCTCCAGAACATAAAAGGAGCGGGACAGAATATCACTTGGTTCAAATTCAAACGCGCAGCAAAACTCTTTCAGCACTGCTTCGATTTCTTTCATATCAGCAGGTTCTGCCTTCCGTGCCGTTACCTGCTTTGGAAGCCCAGCCGGCGGCTGTTCACAGCGAATAAACATTTTTCCGCCGTGCATGCCGGTGCCGCAGAAGTTTCCGACCGGGCTTTCCCCCTCGCTGCATCCAATGCCAAGCACAACGATAACACCGCCCGCCTGGTATTCCCCAAGAAAACTGCCCGCCTTGCCGCCGATAACAAGCACGGGATGCTTGGTTTCGTAGGCTTTCATATGAATTCCCGCCCGATAGCCCGCATGATCGCGGATGAATATTTTTCCGCCGCGCATTGCATAACCAGGCGCATCGCCGCAGGAGCCATAAACAAATATTTCCCCGTCATTCATGGTGTCGCCGATTGCATCCTGCGCGTTTCCAAACACCCTTATTTCCGCTCCGTTCAAATACGCGCCAAGCGCGTTGCCGGCAGTTCCATTGATGCGAATCCGTTTATCTGAAACGCCGTCGCCGATATACCGCTGGCCGATACAGTTTTCAACTGTGATATCCTGCTCCAGTGCCGATTTAATTCTTTCATTGAGCACCTTAAAGTGCATATTTTCCGCGTTGACAATCATACCCGAACACCTCCCAGAGTTTTTGCGCGTTCCCGTTTGGAAAACGCCATCAGCTGTGGTTTTTCTTTGATTAAATCGAAGTCGATGGTGGAAAGCGGCGTCCGCTCACGGATTAAAGCCGTATAAATTCCAGCGCGCTCCACATTGCCGATTAAGATATAGCCATTCAAAAAACCATCTTTCACAACCAGCTTTTTATAGGCCTTCTCCGACTGCTCCACAACCGCCTCACCGTCATAGTTTCCGGCGGTGATGACGTGAAGGCCGAAGAAGCCGATTGCGTTCATCGCCATTGCCTTGTCATAGCGGGCCTTGCCCCCCGCCATGTTAATTCCGGCGCACTCCCCCTGCATATACGCGTTCGGCAGCAGGGCCAGCACCCGGTTTTCTCCCGATACCACGTCGGCGCTTTCGGCACAGTCCCCGGCGGCGTAAATATCCGGCAGGCTGGTCGCGCAGTGCACATCTGTAACGATTCCCCGGCCGGTCTTGCCTCCGATTTCACTAACCAGATGCGTATTCGGCCGGACGCCGACCGCAACGACCAAAACGTCAAACGGCAGCTCCGCGCCGCTTTTCAGGTGTGCCGCGTCCGCCTCGAACCGCGCTACGCTGTCCGAAAGGAAAAATTCCACATTGTGCTTTTCGATATGCTCTTTTACCATTTGCGAACCATCCGCGTCCAAAATACTCGGCAGGATGCGGTCTGCCAAATCCACGACCTGAATATGTTTCACGCGGTCTGCAATGCCCTCGGCGCATTTCAGTCCAATCAGCCCGGCGCCGACAATCAGCACCCTGCTTTCCGGACCGATAGCCCGCTCAAGCGCCTTCGCGTCGTCCATTGACATAAAACTGAATTTGTTTTTCACCTGCTCCAGCCCCGGCATGGGCGGAACAAACGGCGAGGAACCGGCAGCGACCAAGAGTTTGTCGTAGCCGATTGTCTCTCCGTCTGCCAAAACGACCTTTTTTACCTCCGGCTCGATCCGTTCTACCGTCCTCCCGAAATAGGTGGTACATCCATTGTCCTCATAGAAGCTGTCCGGGCGGTACTTCATCCGCTCCTCGTCCGTTTTTCCGTACAGCAGGTAGGAAATCAGCGGACGGGAATAGGTGTGGTATGGCTCGCTGGAAATCATAGCAATACCGCCCTCCGCGTCCACCTGCCGGATTCCTTCCACGCAGCCGACAGCCGCCGCGGAATTTCCGATTATTACATATTTCATTGATGATCCATCCTTTCCGCCAGTGGCATCCCTCAGCGTTCCTCAAACACAATCGCCTGATTCGGACATCCCGCAACGCAGGCTGGGGACCCCGACGCATTGTTCATGCACAATTCACACTTTTGCACCGCCCCGGTTTCCGACGGCATAATCGCGCCGTATGGACAGGAGAGGATGCAGGTGTAGCAGCCGACGCATTTTTCGTGGTTGATTTCAATCACCCCGTTTTCGATGGAGAGCGCCCCGGTGATGCAGCTTTTCACGCAAAGCGGCTCCTCGCAATGCCGGCAGGAGACTGCAAAGCTGATGCTGCCTTTTTCCTCTATCCGGATTCTGGGATGTATTTCAATATCACGCAGGGCTTTTACCATATCCTCCTTGCCGGAATTGGCGAAAGCACAGTAGTATTCGCATAGGTGGCAGCCGAGACACCATTTTTCATTTACATAAATCCGTTTCATTGCTACCTCTCCTTCTTATTCCCCGGCGTGCTTAATACCGAGGATATCGAGTTCCTTCTGCGTCAGCCCAATGCCGCGCAGCATCAGCCGGTTGCCCTTGAGGGCTTCGATGGAGTTGATGCCCATGCCGCCCATCATTTCCTTAATCTCATGATTCCACGCTGTGACGAGATTCACCAGACGTTTGTAGCCGATGTCCGGATTCAGTCGTTTCACCAGCTCCGGCCGCTGCGTTGCGATGCCCCAATTGCACTTGCCGGAATGACAGCTGCGGCAGAGGTGGCAGCCGAGCGCCAGCAACGCGCTGGTTGCGACATAGACCGCATCGGCGCCGAGCGCGACGGCTTTGACAATATCCGCACTGCTGCGGATGCTGCCGCCCACGACGAGCGATACATTATTGCGGATGCCCTCCTCGCGCAGACGCTGGTCGACGCTGGCAAGCGCCAGCTCAATCGGGATGCCCACGTTGTCGCGGATTCTGGTCGGCGCCGCGCCCGTGCCGCCGCGGAAGCCGTCGATGGCAATGATGTCCGCGCCGCTTCTGGCGATACCGCTCGCAATGGCCGCAACATTATGAACCGCCGCGATTTTGACAATAACCGGCTTTTTATATTCCGTCGCTTCTTTCAGCGAAAACACCAGCTGGCGCAGATCCTCAATCGAATAGATGTCGTGGTGCGGAGCGGGAGATATTGCATCCGAACCTTCGGGAATCATCCTTGTTTTGGAGATGTCACCGACGATTTTCGTACCCGGAAGATGCCCGCCGATACCAGGCTTCGCGCCCTGCCCCATTTTAATTTCTATCGCCGCGCCCGCCTCCAGATACTCCTTGTGCACGCCGAACCGGCCCGATGCGACCTGCACGATGGTATTGCTTCCATATTGATAGAAGTCCTCATGCAGGCCGCCCTCTCCTGTATTGTAGTAAATGCCCAGCTCCCGCGCGGCACGTGCGAGGCTCTCATGCGCATTGTAGCTGATGGAGCCATAGGACATGGCCGAAAACATAACCGGAATGGCCAGTTCCAACTGTGGAGCCAGATTGTTCACGATTCTCCCATTTTCATCGCGTTCAATCCTGTCCGGCTTTTTGCCCAGAAAGACCTTGGTTTCCATCGGCTCGCGCAGCGGATCGATGGAGGGGTTCGTCACCTGGGACGCATTAATGAGCATTTTATCCCAGTAAATCGGGAACTGTTTTGGGTTCCCCATGGAGGAAAGCAGCACGCCGCCGCCCTCCGCCTGGCGGTATACCTCAGAAATTGCCTCGCCCGTCCAGTTTGCGTTTTCCTTAAACGTATGGTCGGTTTTGACGATTTTCAGCGCCCTTGTTGGGCAGAGAGATACACACCGGTGGCAGTTGACGCATTTTGACTCGTCGCTTACCATAATGCCAAGCTCTGCGTCGTAATGGTGGACCTCATTGGCACACTGCCGTTCGCAGACCTTACAGGCAATGCATCTTGCCGGGTCGCGCACCACCTCGTAATCGGGATATAAAAAGTTTACCGGCATGGCTGCTCACCTCCCTCGTTCAGCTTCACAATGACCGGCTCGCCGCCGCGCGGTGACCAGACGCGGTCCAACTCCCGCTCAATAACGCGGATTGCACATTCTTCGCTCGCGATATATACCGTATCGTCTTTTTCTCCGACGACCATGGAACGGAGCTTCAGCCGGTCGTTTAAGGCCATCATGCCGCCGTCAAACGCCAGCAGAATAGAAAATGGACCAGTAATCAGCAACGAACTGAACGTATTGCGCAGATACGTCAGAATTTCCCTCTCTTCCTCACTCTTCCGCTCAATGGTAGACCAGAACGGCGCAGCGATGACTTCTGCCATTTCCTCCAGCGTCAGCCCTTGTTTCCGGAGCAGATAGTCCACCATGTAGGTGATGACCTCTGTATCCGTCAGAAGCGTACACTGGTAGCCGAACATCTCAATGGCACGGCGGTTCGCGTCGTAGGATGAGATTTCTCCGTTGTGGACGACGGAATAATCGAGCAGCGCAAACGGGTGCGCGCCGCCCCACCAGCCCGGCGTATTGGTTGGATACCGGCCGTGCGCCGTCCAGCAGTAACCCTCATATTCCTCCAGACGGTAGAATTGTCCGACATCCTCCGGGAAGCCGGTTGCCTTGAACACGCCCATATCCTTGCCGCTGGACACGACGTAGGCGCCATCGATTCCAGTGTTGATTTTAATCACACTGCGCGCCACAAACTCCTTTTCGTCGAGCTGGCTGTCGGCCAGCTTGGTCGGGAGCGGCATGACAAAATACCGCCAGATGAGCGGCTCATCTGTTATTTTCGGCGTT
>CABSKZ010000150.1 GCA_902478395.1 uncultured Eubacteriales bacterium
CTACACCTCTCTATTCGTCGGCAGCGTCAGATGTGTATAAGAGACAGGCTCAACGAGATGGCGGATATCAAGCGGGAATACGACAAGATATCGTTTGCCCTGCACGAGGTTCAGCAGAAGGGCTACGGCATCGTGACGCCCACCATCGACGAGCTAAAGCTGGAGGAGCCGGAAATCGTCCGCCAGGGCAGCCGTTTCGGCGTGAAGCTCAAAGCCAGTGCACCGTCTATCCATATGATACGTGCAGACATTGAAACCGAGGTGTCTCCCATTGTCGGGACGGAGAAGCAATCGGAAGAACTGGTCCACTACCTGCTGCAGGAGTTTGAGACCGACCCGAAAAAGATTTGGGAAAGCAATATTTTTGGAAAATCCCTGCACGAGCTCGTTAACGAGGGCCTGCACAACAAACTCTACCGGATGCCGGACGAGGCGCAGTTTAAATTGCAGGAAACGCTTCAGAAAATTATTAACGAAGGCAGCGGCGGGTTGATTTGCATCATTTTATAACAAGATTTGTTTGCCTGTTTTGTTCTTTCCAAACCGTCTGCCGGACTTTTTGAAAGCCCGGTAAATGGAAGGCCGCCGAAACCGCGGGGCATAGCCTCCCCAGTGAAACGGCGAAAGACAGTGCATAGTTGGTTTTGCTGTCCGGCATTTCGCTGGCGTGCGGCCTTTGCCGTGCGAAGCGGCGCAGCAAGCCCCATATTGTAAATAAAAAACCGGAAGCGGTGCGCTTCCGGTTTCTTTATGTCTATCGCAATCTTGTGTGAAATGTATTTTCAAACCATGCATCCCCGCGCGCTGGGAGAAAATAGCCCGCAATGAACAGACCGGCACCTGCCGCGGGCGGTTTTAGGCTTAAAAACCGCCCAAAATCAGCGCAGCATTTTTATGAGCCGTAAACAGTCACGGAAGCCCTTGTGGTAGGCAAGGTCCATTTCTGTTTTCAATTCCCTGTTTTTCAGCGATTCAAATTCGCTGATGAGGCCGCGGTGTTCCGCGCCCAGCTTCGAGGATATTTCCCGATACACCTCCGGCAGTTGTTCTGCCACAACCTGATAGGGCTCCTGCTGGTAATAGAAATTTTCCAATTCTTTTTCCGGAACGGATTTCAGGGCATTTAAAAATTTGTGTTCAAAATCATACATGATTGACGACACTCCATTTCAGAGATGAAATATTTGTATTTCCGACAATATTATATCATAAGTCGAATAGAAGTCAAGTGCTTTGATTATTTTGTGAAAAAATGTCGGTCAATAGTCAAAAAAAAACATTGAGAAAACGATGAAAATGTGTTATAATGCAGAACAAAACATGCAGGAAATAAAGATGCCTGCGAACGTGGGATTTTAAGGAACGTTTTGTTGTGCGAGATGTTTTTGTTTTGACAGAACGCAGCTTAAAAATCCGGAGAGGAGAACGGCATGGCTTTTACATTCAAACCGCTGTGGAAAAAGCTGATTGATTTGGAAATGACGCGGGAGGATTTCCGCAAACAAATTGGAATATCTTCCAGTACGCTGGCGCGTATGCGCAAGGACGAATATATTGCGATGAAAATCGTCAGCGACATCTGCGGGACATTTGGTTTGACGCTGGGCGAGATTATGGAGTATGTCCCAGACGAGAAGCAGGGGAAAGAATAACTTTTTGAAAACGGTTCCGATGGCGGCCCCATCAAGCGGAACCTTTAAAGGCGGTGAACCGATGGCGGTAACAATTATACATTGCGCGGACCTGCATTTCGACACGGCGTTCGCCGGGCTGGACGACGGCGGGAAGGCGGAAATCCGGCGCGAGGACCTGCGGCAGGTGTTCGGCCGGATTGTGGAGCTGGCAAAAACGGAGCGGGCCGACATGCTGCTCATCGCCGGGGACCTGTTTGACCAGGCCGCGGCAAGCGTGCAGACTGTGCGCTATATTACAGGAAAGCTGGCGGAGATTCCAGATATTCCGGTGTACATCAGCGCGGGTAACCATGACCCGCTCGTCCCTGGCTCGTTTTATACGATGTTGGACTGGGGCGAAAACGTCCATGTTTTCGGGCGGGAAATGGAATGTATCGAAACGCCGGACTTCGACCTGTACGGCGTATCGTTTGGAGGCACGGAGCAAACGGATTCTTTGCTCGCCGGATTTTCGGCGCGGCATACGGACAAGCCCAGCCTCATGCTGATGCACGCCAACCTCGGCGGCGAGGGATACAACCCCATAACAAAGCAGGAGGCGGAGGCGAGCGGGCTGGACTATCTCGCGCTGGGCCATGTCCATAGCTACAGCGGCGCGGTGCGGTGCGGCGGGACGGTCTGCGCCTACCCGGGCTGCCCAGAGGGACGTGGCTTTGACGAACTGGGGGAAAAGGGCGTCATTAAGGCCGTCATAGAAAAAGGGCGTGTGTCGGTAGAATTTGTTCCGGTCTGTAAACGGCAGTATCACGAGTTAGAACTGGACGTGACCGGACTGGATACGTATGAGGCAATCTGCGGGCGCATTCTGATGCAGGCAAAGGGCAGCGCGGACGACCTGTACAAAATTGTGCTGGCCGGAGAAACGGAGTTTCCGGTGCACACCGGGGTCATCCGGGACAGTCTGCGCTATTTCATGGCAAAGGTTGTGGACAAAACCACACGCCGGGCCGATTACGCCGGCATGGCGCAGGATTATAACCTCCGCGGCCTGTTTGTGAAAAAAATTCTGGAGGAACAGGAAACCAGCGGGGACGAGATGCTCAAACAGGCGTTATCCTACGGGCTGGACGCGCTAAACGGAGAGAAGGTGGACCTGCTGTGACGCAAAAAGAACAAAAACGCGCCAGGCGGCCTGCCGGTTTTTTCCGGCTTGGAAGGGGGCGCGCGGATTGGTAATTGAAAAAATTGAAATTGAAAGCTTTGGCGGCCTCAGGGACTATACGCTGGAATTTTCGGACGGGTTCAATCTGCTCTACGGCGGCAACGAGGCTGGAAAAAGCACGGTTTGTGCCTTTCTGCACGCCATGTTTTACGGTCTCCCGAACGAGAGCAAGCGGCGCGGTATCCGGGAGGATTTCCGCAAGCGCTATGCCCCGTGGGACGGCGCGAAAATGGCGGGCCGCGTCACATTCCGGACAGGGGAGGGAAGGCGCTATGTTCTGTCCCGCAGGCTGGGCGCAACGAGCAAGCGCGACAAGGTGCAGCTGCTCGACGGCGCGACGTGGGAGGAAATCCCAGTGGCCGACCCGGAAAATGTGGGGCGGGAATTTCTCGGCGTTGGGGCGGATGGCTTTTTGAAAACGCTCTACGTCAGCCAGTTGGGCGCGGCAATTGCGCCCGGCAAGGAGGATGAAATTCTGGCGAAGCTCTCCAATCTCGAACGGAGCGGCGATGAGGATACCTCCTACAGCAAGGCGGCAGGTTTGCTGGAAAACGCGAAATATGCGCTGGTGTCCCGCAATGGGCGGGGCGGAGCAATCCCCGCGCTGGAGGCGGAAACCGAAGCGCTGCGGGAGGAACTGGCGGAAACGCGCCGCCTCTGCGGCCTGTATCGGGACGACCTCACAGCCGCCGCGGAGCTGGAACAGAAATCGATGCGGCTCTCGGAAGAGGCAAAGCAGCTCGCGGAGCGGAAGGAACGGGCAAAACAGGCGGAGGCGGCGGCACAGCGGGAAAAATGGAAGCAGGAACGGGCCGCGCTGGAAACGCGCCGGAACGCTGCGGCGGAAAAACTGAAAGCCGCAGAGGAACACTTAGCACAATGCAGGGAGACCCTTCGGGGCTATCCGGAGTCGGCGCTCGGGCAAGAACGGCTGGAACGGCTGCTCACGCTGGAACAGGAGCAGAAGCGCCTGCGGGAGGAGCTAGACAAGGCGGCGGAACTGGAACGGGAGCTGGACGCGCTCTTGGCAGAACGGCGCGAACTGTCCGGCAGGACGAAACGCGCCGTCAACATTCCGATGCTGCTGGTGGCGCTGCTGGTCGCGGGGATTTCCATTGCAACCGCCATCCTGTTCACACCTGTCCTGTTGGTTCTGCTCATTCCGGGAATCTTTCTCGGCGTTGTGTCCGTAATGGGAAAAAAGCAGGACAAGGAGACGCGTGAACGGCTCGTGGAGTTGGACGGGCTGATCCGCGGGCGCGAGGAGCAGGCGGAAACCGCCCGCTCCGAAAATGCGGCGGAACGGCTTAAACAGGCGGAAGCGGAAGCAAAAGAAATTTTGGCGGGAGCGGGCGCGGCGGATAGCCGGGCATTTTCTGAGAAGCGCAGCGCACGGGAACGCGCCTTGGCGGAAACGGATTTCGCCGTGAAGGAAAAAGCGATGCTGGAAGAGGCCTTGCTGCAGGCGGAGAGCGACTTCGCGAGGCTGCCGCAGGAGCAGAAAGAGATGGATTCCGGCAATCTTCCGCCGTATGACGGGCCGGATGCGGAGACGCTCGACCGGCTGTCGCAGAAAAAACACGAGGAACAGCTTGCCTGCCGGGAAGCGCTCAGCGCGGTGCGGCTCCGTCTGGAAAGCAGGCTGGGAACAGCGCGGGAGGCCGGCGTGATTGAAACGTGCCTCCAGGTGAATGAGGAAAAGCTGGAAGAATACCGCCTGAAATATGATGCGGTGTGCCACGCGCTTACGGTGCTGGAGCAATGCCGCGACGAGCTGAAAAGCGATTTTGCGCCGGTGCTGGGCGAGGCGGTGCGGGACATCGTCGCCGAGCTGACCGCCGGACGGTACGGGGAGGTGCGCGTGTCGGAGGAATACGGCATGATGCTGAAAAACGCGGCGGACGGCGGCATCGTCAGCGCAGAATATTTGAGCGGCGGCACGTATGACCTGCTCTATTTGGCGCTGCGGCTGGCCATTCTCCGGGTGCTTTATTCCGGCAAAGCGCCGCTTCTGGTGCTGGACGACGCATTTTTGCAGTTTGACGACGGGCGGAGCGGGGAAGCGGTGCGGTATTTGCTGCGGGAACTGCCCGCGGAACAGATTTTGTACTTCACCTGTCACGAATCGCAGGCGGAGCGGCTTTCTAAAAACGAAGGCGTGCGGAGACAAAATCTGCCGCCGCGCGCGGAACGGAAAGAACGGCCTTGCGGTCAGTAGGAGATATAGCAGAAGACGGCCCGAACCGGAATTGACAGAACGGCAGGGCAAGCTTTATCAAAAAAACTTCATAAATTTATGTAGGAGGATGCAATGCTGGAAAAGATAAAGGAGTCTGCGGCGTATGTCCGCGGGCGGATAGGGCAGGTGCCGGATGTTGCGGTGGTTCTGGGAAGCGGCCTCGGATACCTTGCGGAGTTTCTGGGCGATAAGGCGGAGATGCCGTATGGGGACATTCCGCATTTTCCGGTTTCCACCGCGCCCGACCATGCGGGAAAGCTGGTTTGCGGCACGCTGGGCGGAAAGCGCGTGCTGCTGATGCAGGGGAGAATCCACTACTATGAAGGGTACTCTATGGAAGAAGTGGTCTACCCGGTCCGGGTGCTGAAAATGCTCGGCGTGAAAACGCTGGTTGTCACCAACGCGGTGGGCGCAATCAACACGGACTACAGGGTGGGCGATTTAATGTTGATTTGCGACCACATCAAGTTTTTCAACGACGTGCCCCTGCGCGGCAAAAACATTGACGCGTTTGGCCCGCGCTTTAACGACATGAGCGACGCATACACGAAAGAACTGCGCGCGCTGGTGAAGCAGGCGGCAAAAGAACAAAACGTCCCGCTCCACGAGGGCATATATGCGTACATGCCCGGCCCGTGCTTTGAAACGCCGGCGGAAATCCGGATGCTCCGGACGCTCGGCGCAGATGTGGTCGGCATGTCGACGGTGCCGGAGGTCATCACGGCGGCACACGCCGGAATGCGGGTGGCGGGCATTTCCTTCTGCACCAACATGGCCGCGGGCATTGCGGAAAAAATAACGGAACTTGAATATACCGATACCAGTAAAGAACGGTTTCGCCGCCTGGTGGCGGGACTTTTGGAAAAGCTCTGATTTTGGAGGAACTGAATGGATAGACAGGAGAAAATACGCAATTTTTCAATTATCGCGCACATCGACCACGGAAAATCTACGCTGGCAGACCGCCTGCTGGAGCTGACGGGGGCCATGACGGAGCGCGAGATGGAGTCGCAGGTGCTCGACAATATGGACCTGGAGCGCGAACGCGGCATCACCATTAAGGCGCGCGCGGTGCGGCTGCTGTACAAGGCAAACGACGGGGAAGAATACATTCTGAATCTGATTGACACGCCGGGACACGTCGACTTCAACTATGAGGTGTCGCGCAGCCTCGCGGCCTGCGAGGGGGCGATTCTGGTCGTCGACGCGTCGCAGGGAATCGAGGCGCAGACCCTGGCAAACACCTATCTGGCACTAGACCACGATTTGGAGATTATGCCGGTTATCAATAAAATTGACCTTCCGGCGGCGCAGCCGGAGATGGTTATCAGCGAGATTGAAAACGTCATCGGGATTCCTGCCGAGGACGCGCCGCGGATATCGGCGAAAAACGGCGTCGGCATCGAAGAGGTGCTGGAACAGATTGTAAAGCTCATCCCGCCGCCGAAGGGCGGCGAAAACGCGCCGCTTAAGGCGCTGATTTTCGACAGCTTTTACGACCCGTACAAGGGGGTCATCATCTATTTCCGTGTGAAGGACGGCTGCGTGAAGGCGGGCGACCGGATTCGGATGATGGCGACAAGGAAGGAATTTGAAGTGGTCGAGGTGGGCTATTTGCACCCCTCGGGCTATTTGAAAAGCGACAAGCTGCTTGCCGGGGAGGTTGGGTATCTGACGGCGAGCATTAAAAACGTGTCGGACACGCGCGTCGGCGATACGGTGACGCTGGTGGACAATCCGGCGGCGGAGCCGCTGGCGGGGTATAAGCAGGTCAACCCGATGGTGTTCTGCGGCATCTATCCGGCGGACGGCGCGAAATATGAGGACTCTGTCTCTTATACACATCTGACGCTGCCGACGA
>CABSKZ010000151.1 GCA_902478395.1 uncultured Eubacteriales bacterium
GTTATAGAATTCCTTTTCGTTTGGAGTTTTTATCTCATAATAGGTACAGTCGTCAGAAGTGACTGCATTCATACTTTCGGCCAGTGCATTCCCCCGTATATACGGCATAATATTTTTCGTCGGATATTTCTCGCTGCCGCAGAGCAGACTGTGCTCCAAAACATGGTTAGCACCCTTATTGTCAATAGGCGGCGTTTTAAATCCTATGGAAAAATCACGGCGCTGGGAATCGTTATCCAAGAAGATAACCTCCGCTCCCGTTTTGGTATGGCGGAAATAATAAAGCATACCGCCTAAGTCAGAAGATTCCTGTGTTTTTATCAGCTCAAAGCCTGTACCACTGTATGGCTCCTCCGCGAATACCAAACCAAAATTTAAAGCTAAGGCAATACATAAAAGCATCGCCGTAATTCGTTTTATCATCATATTTTGAAATCCTTTCAAAGTTATTTTTCCTGTGTATTAATAATTTCTTTCGCCATTTCTATTAAGTCTTCTGAAGTCATCGAACTATCAATCACGTTTAATTCATAATTCACACCGTTATATTCCCATGCCAGCAACTGCACTTCACTAATTTTCACTTCCGGACTGCCCCAACTAAAAACAAGCTTGCCGGACTTTTCATCCTTCTTATCCTGTTCCGTCATTTTATAATCAGGCGGAACCAACTTATTCGTGTAGGCACAATACAACAACTCGCTGCCTTTGTAGATTTCTTTTTCATCAGCGTTTTTTATTTGGACACCAGCAATCGCCATATCCGCATGGAAATGGACCTCTTGATTTTCTTTGGCATAAACGCAAGCCAACCCTTTGTAGCGTTCAAACACGCTGCCGTCCTGCGCATAGTCTTCATTATCCACAATATGACCGCTTTTAAAGCTGTAACCATTTGAAAATTTTTCGACAACGTTTGGGGCAAACCCAATATCGCTCTGTAATGTCTGGGCATCAGGAACTGCATAATAGGACGGGATGTTATAAGAATGGCCGCCTCTGCCGCTTAAAATAATTGTTGCTGCAAAGGCTGTAAATCCTAACAGCATAACTGCAACTACCGCAACTGCCACCATTTTGCTGAATTTACTCCTCCTAACCTTTCGCGCAGCATTTTCCGCTTCTTTGATTAAATCACCATCAATCAGACTGATTGCATGAAATACATCCTTGCTCATACTGTCACACCATGCCTTCCAAGATATTTTTTTAGTTCATTCCGTGTTCTCAGCAACATTGATTTTACTTTGCTTTCGCTAAAACCAAATTCTTTTGAAAGCACTGCGATACTGTCACAATACCAATATCTGCGGACAAACACCATGCGCTTTATGTAACTGGTTTTGCGCAGAAAATTGCTGATGTGTTTTGCTGTTTCCTTATATTCCAACTCTTTCTCTGTATTATTTACAGTCAAAAGGCAGTTTTCAAGCTCCGACAGTTCCATCTCAAACTCTGCATTCCGTTTTGCCGCATTGTTATAATCGTACTTGTCAAAAGAAATGTTCCGGACAATTCGTCCAAGAAAGGCTGAAAAATACGGTGGGTTTGCAGGGGGAATTTTATTCCATGCCGTATGATAGGTATCGTTCTCGCATTCCTCACTGTCTTGCGTGCTTTTCAGGATATTGTAGGCAATAGCACGAATCATCCTGCCGTATTTATGAGCGGTTTCTTCAATCGCTTTTTCACTCCTATTAAAATATAACTCAATAATTTTCTCATCCTCCATGATGCAGAGCTCCTTCATTTGTTTTAGGCCTTCATTTATATAATGGGAAATAATATGCATTGGTTGCATGAATTTATTATTTTTTCAAAATGATTTTAAATATACAGCATTTTAATTTAACTGCAAATATAAATAATACACGTATTGGTAGTGTCAAGTATTATGCGCAAATTCGTTTGCAGTGCTCTAATAGAATGAACTTATCCAGTGGAAGCCTCGTCGAAGACGGCCTCGAGATGCTTCATATTCATGTACTTCTTGCTGCCCCACTGGGTACCAGCCACATGCCGCAAGCGGGCGCAGACGAGCATCAGGGCGGAGTTGCCATCTGGGAAGCATCCCACCACACGAGTGCGGCGGCGAATCTCCCGGTTGAGCCGCTCAATCACATTGTTGGTGCGGATTCTTGTCCAGTGCTCAGAGGGGAAATCACAGTAAGTCAAAGTCTCTTCGATGCTGTCCTCCACCTTCTTGGCAGCCTCCTTCAACTTCATGGCCCGCAGTTCCTCAACCACTGCTTTGGCTTTCTCGCGGGCAGCTTTTTTGTTCTCCTGCGCATGGATTGCTTTGAGCATTTTGGATACCAGCTTTACTTTGGAACGAGGCGTAACAGAGAACACATTGCGGTAAAAATGGACGGTGCAACGCTGGTATTTGGCCTCGGGGAACACCTCGCAGGCAGCCTCCAGCATACCCTGGCTCTTATCTCCAACGATCAGTTTTACACCGTTGAGACCACGCGCATAAAGCCACTGTAAGAAACTTGCCCAGCTGTTTTTATCCTCTTTCATGCCCTCCGCGGCTCCCAGAACCTCTCGATATCCGTCCTCATTGACCCCAATTGCCACCAGAACTGCTACATTTTCGTACTCTCCGCCCCAATTGCGACGCAGGTAGATGCCATCCACATAGACATATGGGTAACGTCCGCCCTGCAAGGGGCGATTGCGCCATTGCTCAATGTGGACGTAGGCTTTCTTATTGAGCTCGCTGATGGTGGAGGCAGAGACCTTACTACCCCATAGAGCCTCGGTAATATCTTCTACTCGGCGTACAGATACGCCGGCCAGATACATCTCAATGAGAGCTTCCTCCACACTGCTCTCACGTCGACGATACCGCTCAATAATCGCCGTTTCAAAGGTTACTCCCTTCAAGCGGGGAACATTGAGTTTTACGTCGCCGGAGGTGGTTGTGAGATTACGCTGGTAATGGCCGCTGCGGTATGCCTGACGCTCCTCGCTGCGCTCATACCGGGCCGCATGGGTCAGCTGTTCCGCCTCAGCCTCCAACAGGCCGTTGAGGGTTTCCTCTACACTGCCCCGCACTAATTCTTTGATTTGCCCCTTGATTATTTCTTCGTTTAGCTGTACAATTTTCTCAGACATCGTTTGCTGTCTCCCTTCAGAATGGTTGTGTGGTAACTTCATTCTATCAAAGACTACAAACTTTGTCTCTTTTTAATTTGCGCAACTTATTGTACCTTATCCACGTATTCATACCGAAACTGAACATTTTCAGAATACTCTCTATGTTATTGTGTAATTAAGGAAGTGAAAAACAATTAATCCATTAATTAAAAAATACCACTGAAGACTCTATCGTTTTCAGCGGTATTTCTTATATTGTGAATATTATTAGCTCGTAATGCGAATCGTGTCAAATCTATTTTTTCTAAAAAACCCATACTTATATGGCTTTTTAGACTTTTTGATATTATTCCCACTCAATGGTAGCCGGAGGTTTACTCGTGATATCATAAACAATCCGATTAATATGATTGACCTCGTTAATAATTCTGCCAGAGATTTTATCCAGCACATCGTACGGTATTCTTGCCCAGTCCGCTGTCATAAAATCACTCGTGGTAACGCCGCGGAGCGCGAGCGTATAATCATAGGTTCTGCCATCTCCCATCACGCCGACGCTGCGCATATCCGTCAAAACCGCAAAGTATTGATGAATATCCCGATCCAAGCCTGCCAAAGCGATTTCTTCTCGGAAAATATAGTCTGCGCTACGCAGTATTTCCAGTTTTTCTTCTGTGACATCACCTATCACACGTATAGCCAGTCCAGGCCCCGGGAACGGCTGGCGCCATACCAGATTCTCCGGGATATCCAACTCTGTGCCCAACTTCCGCACCTCATCTTTAAACAGACTACGGAGTGGTTCGATGATTTCTTTAAAATCCACATAATCTGGCAGCCCGCCGACATTATGATGGCTTTTTATAACCGCTGCATCCCCTACACCGCTTTCGATTACGTCAGGATAAATGGTTCCCTGCACAAGATAGTCAACCTTACCGATTTTTTTGGCTTCTTCCTCGAAGACCCGAATGAATTCCTCGCCGATTATTTTTCTTTTTGTCTCTGGGTCAGCGACGCCGGCGAGTTTTCGCAAAAAACGTTCCTGCGCATTGACACGTATCAGGTTCACATCAAACTGCTCAGTAAATATCTTTTCGACCTCATCTCCCTCGTTTTTGCGCAAAAGGCCATGGTCCACAAAAATACAGGTCAATTGCCTGCCGACCGCTTTATGAATCATAATTGCCGCAACGGAGGAATCCACCCCGCCTGAAAGGGCGCATAATACCTTTTTATCTCCGATTTTTTCACGAAGCTGCTCGACCGTTTCCTTCGCATAACGGGACATTACCCAGTCTCCGCTAAGCTTACATACTTTTTTCAGGAAGTTGTCTAGCATTTGCGTCCCTTGCGGTGTATGCATTACTTCCGGGTGAAACTGAACGCCATACAGCATTCTTTCCTTATCTTCGAGTGCTGCCACAGGACAACTTTGTGTCACCGCGGTAACGCTGAAACCTTCCGGAGGTGTTTTGATATAATCTGTATGGCTCATCCAGCAGGAGGTGTTTAACTCCATTCCCTCAAACAAGGGGCTCTCTTTCAAGGTAATATCTGTTTTGCCGTATTCGCTTTTTTCAGCAGCGGTCACTTCTCCACCCAAAAGATAACTCATGAGCTGACAACCATAGCAGATTCCCAGCACTGGAATTCCGAGCTCCAACAACGCCTTGTCATATCGCGGCGAAGTAGCTTCGTACACACTGTTTGGCCCACCGGTCAGTATAATTCCCTTCGGCATAAGCTCCCGAATTTTCTCTATCGGCGTTTTGTAAGGGAGAACCTCACAATAAACATTACATTCTCTGACGCGCCGCGCAATCAGTTGATTATACTGACCGCCAAAATCTAAAACAATGACCAATTCATGCTGCATGAAATTAAATACCCCCTGATTTTTTGCAAGATTTGGATTTTATTATACACCAATCCATGGTGCAGTTCAACAAAAATCAACAAAATAGTTATATCATGGCCTTAATAAAACACACATAACCAAATACAAGGCGGTTGTTTGCTGGTATATGCAACACGGTGTCTCACGTGTGCAGGAATCAACAAATGCTCTCCAGCCTCGAGTTGCCTTATATTTCCGCCAGCAAATTCCAACCGTGCGGTTCCTTGAAGAAGGAGAACCCATTCCTGTTCGCTCTGGTCATACCAGAACCCGTCCGGAGACACCTGCCCTGCCGATATAATCTGTTCGATACGGACCGATTCATTCTCCAAGAGCAGATTGGTAATTTCCTGCCGCGGCAATTCATCCGGCAATTCAAAAATATTCATCCTTTCCCTCCGTAATGTGCTCCGCCATTCTTAAATAAGCTTTCGGTTAACCACTCGTCCGGAAAAGCTTTCTTATCCGGAACGATACATACTGTTTATGTTATAGCTGTGACACAAGCCTTCCATGATAGTAAACTTCTTTTACCTGTAAATTCTGATCGAGTACAACAAGATTGGCACTCTTGCCAGTTTCAATGCTGCCGACAGAAGCGGAAATTCCTACGGCGCGTGCCGGAGTCAAGCTGGCCATTTTAACGGCCTCTGCAAGCGGAATGCCAAACTCTACAGCGCAGCGAACCATCTGCATCAGATGATTGGTGCTTCCAGCTATCGTCCCATCTTCCAAATGCGCTTTTTTATCCTTTACGATAACATCCAGTCCGCCCAAATGATATATGCCGTCAACAAATCCAGTTGCCGCCATGGAATCACTAATCAAGACCATTCTGTCCGCTCCCAGCATATGGTACAGCATTCGGACAATGGAGGGATGCAAATGGACGCCGTCAGAAATAACCTCGCAGAAAACCGAGTCCCGTTCCGCGGCCGCTCCAATGAGTCCCGGTTCCCGGTGGTGCAGCGGGTTCATAGCATTGAAAGTATGGGTGATTTCTGTCGCTCCATAATGAAACGCCTCACAGGAAAGTGCATAGTCTGCACTGGTATGGCCCAGAGAAACCCGTACCCCCATTTCTGTAACATCATGGATTTTTTGCAAATTGCCGCCAACCTCCGGTGCAATGGTGGTGATTGCAATTTTATCACAAATCTCCCGCATGAAACCAAGGTCTACTTCGCGAATTTTAGACGCATCATGTGCGCCTTTTTTTCCAATTGACAAAAAAGGTCCTTCCATATTGACCCCGTCGGCCTGCTTTAAACGCTCCAATGCCTGCTGGATTTCCTCAAATGACGCCGTAACCGTTGTTGGAAAAAAGGTTGTAACGCCGTTGGCAAGAAGATAGTTTTTCCATTTCTCAAAATCCAGTTCCAAGTCCATCGCATCGACGCCTACCGCTCCATGTGTGTGGATATCTACCAGCCCGGGAATCAGATAACAACCGGAAAGATCCCGTTCATTGCTGCCACTCAAGCTGCTGCCCAGCGCTTCAATAGTTTCTTGGAATTGAACCGCACCTTCAACAAAATGAAAATCAGAATCCAAAATTTTTGCATTTTTTAATACTGTCATAGGGACACCTCAAATTTATATTGACTTTCAGAAATATAATATTGCCGCAAGGAAATTACAAAAACAAACGTGAACGCAACCTAACGTACAACGACGTAACATGATATTTAAACCATTATAGTACAGCTGAAGTTTCGTCTTTCACCTGTTTATTTACAGAACTCTATCTATTGAGGCAGGAACTGCTTATTCCTTTTGGCCGCGGAATACCCTGCCTATGAAACGTTTCATGACGGAGACTAAACAACCATTGAAAATGGAATACTATATTTTAGCATTTCATTTGTATTTTATATCTGTGCCAATAAATCCCACCGTTTTAAAATCATCAGCATTATGACGAATAATATAATCAATATAAG
>CABSKZ010000152.1 GCA_902478395.1 uncultured Eubacteriales bacterium
AGCTGAAACTGGTCAACACCTTCTGGGCAGTGATTTTGCCGACAGTCACAATGGGGCAAATCATGTATATTCTGGTTATCCGGGCGTTTATCGAAGGAATTCCGAACGATTTGTTTGACGCGGGAAAAATTGATGGAGTATCCAACTTGGGCGCGTTTATCCATATCGTATTCCCGTTGGCTAAGCCGATGTTCATATCGATGCTGCTGATGACGTTCTTAACCAGCTGGAATGACTTTATATGGCCGCTTTTGACACTGACGAAGGAAAGCTTAAAAACGGTCACGCTAGGCTTATACTCTTTCTCGGACGCACAGCAAATCAGATATGGTGAAATGTTTGCCGGGTTCGTGCTCGCATCCATTCCCCCAATCCTGCTGTTCGGCTTTAATATGAAGCATTTTATCACAGGGCTGACTTCAGGCGCGATCAAAGCCTGAGAAAAGGAAGGAGCAAAAGAATGAAGAGAAAAATCATGTTGTTGTGTATGGCGTTTTTACTGGTTTTAGGCACTGCCCAGCTGTCTGGGTGCGGCAACTCGGCACAGCAGGATTCCAAGACCGTTACCTACGCGCATTGCCAGGGAGAATGGATGTGGCCGACTTTGGAGGCAATCACTCAAAAATATGAAGAGGTTTCCGGCAACAAGGTAGAACTGGTTTATGTCGCACAGGACGGATATTCCACTTGGCAGACGGCACAATTCGTGGCGGAAACGGAACCGGACATCGTCTCGGGCGCGCTCGGTGTTAAGGACTTGTTTGAAAATGGAAAGATACTCGACCTCACACCTTATTATGAGGAGACGAATCCATATACAGGGCGCAAATGGATGGATGACTATATCCCCGGGATTTTAGAGGACTGCAAGGATATTTCGGGCACAAAGTATATTGCCAATGGTACGAGCCGGACCGCGCCGCAGTTGTTTTACAACAAAGATATTTTCAAAGAGCTTGGGCTTGGAGAGGACGCGCCGAAATCGTGGTCTGAGGTACTCGAAATCTGCAAAAAGGTTCAGGAGGACGGCCGGTATATGCCGTTTACGGCAATCAACTCCATGCGGTGGTCGCTCGACTGGCCGATTTATAAATGCCTTGAGGATTTGTATCTGGACAGCGGACTTTTAGAAAAACTGGATATCATTTCACCAAATGAGAAGCTTGACAGTTCAGAAATTCTGCTTGGACTGGAGACAGGGCTAATCGATTATGAGGACCCGCGGTTTGTGGAATATTTCCGCCTCATGAAGGAATTTTCGCAGTATTTGAACAAGGGATTCAATACCGCCAGCTGGGAGGTGGAATCGCTGTTTGATGAGGGGAAAGTCGCGATGACGTTCAATGGCGGCTGGTATCCAGGCCAGCATAAGGAGAAAGGGCTGACCGTGAACTATGGGGTCGGAAATCTGCCGTTTGTGGATAAGGATTTTTCACAGTACGGTAGGGAACAGGACGGGAAATACATTGGAAAATTGGCCGAACCCAACATTATTGTAACCCAGAAGTGTAAAGATGAAGGGCGGGCGGATATTGCCATTGACTTCCTGCGTTTTCTGGCGTCGGCTGACGGCGGCGCGCAATTGCTGCTGGATGGTTCATTCCTGATGCCGGTCGTGAAAGATGTTATAATGCCCGATATTTTAAAGGAATTGGATGAAAATTCCGGGACGGATACCATACATTACAACATGAATACGGCGTTGTCCGTCAATGACGAAGCAGCGGATAAGTACTGGAAATCCTTTGCGTTGTTTATGGAAAACAACCAAACGCCGGGAGAATTTGCAAAGGCAACGAAAGAGCTGATGCTGCCATATGTCAAACAGGAAATTGAAGACCGTCCGGAACTGAAAATTAAAGAATATCTAGACAAAGTTTCAAAATAGGAGAATGGTATGAAAAGATTGTTATCGTTTTTCATAGCTGTAAATATTCTGTTATCCGGCTTCGGCACATTTGCCGTTTCGGCGGAGGGCAATGCCCCCTCCGCTGGAGACGTAGACCTGCTGGTGTTTGGAGACGAGGACTCTGAACGCGCACATGGTTTAAAAATAACGGGTGGCTCGGTGATCATGCAGGCGCATGAAGACGTGGGTGAGATTGATAAAATGCACACGGTGCGCAAGGTAGATAAAAACAGCAGCATCGAGTTTGACATGTCAATACTGTCCGGTAAGAGTCTGTCTTTGGAACTGGAAGAAACGCATCAGATGAGGCAGATCGTCTTCGCATATGACATTTACGTCAATGGGGAAAAGGTATATTTTCGAAATTACCGCGAAACCTCGTCTGGAGCCAATAATTTTTTCGTCCGGGTGCCGGAGGAGATAACAAAGGGCAAGGACTCTGCGCACATACGGATTGAGAATATTTCGGGCGAATATTTTACGTTGAAACGTATTTGGGCTTACAGCGACTGGGATAACATTTTGCTGGAAGAAGGCGCATTTCAGAAGCTAAAGCTCCTGACCCTGCAGTCGGGTGATGCGTTTCCGAGAATGGAGCAGGATCGTGACGCATTGAAACAAAAGGTTGCAAAACGGAAAGAGACCTTTGGGACGGATTACACCAGCTACCAGACGGGCTTAGGCGGCGAGCTTTTCTATGTGCGTAATGGCGACAAGGAAGATAAGCGTATCATAGAAGACCTGGTCAATGTCGCATATGATGAAAACGTTCCCCTCGCGCTCGGAATTAATTCCTGGTGGGAAGGTACGCCGATGTGGGTGTATGACGGCGAAGGCGGTTATTTTAATGACATCGAATATGGGCAAGTTATTTTTGACCCAGATGAAGTGGAGAAAAAAGGAAAGTTTCTGCTTACCACGCCGAATATGTGGGGGAACACTCCTTGGCTTTCGATGAATAACCCATCTCTCAACCGGGCGCGTTACGGCTGGTATGAGAAAAATCTGCGCAATATTTCAAAATCGCTTGCAAAGGTGCGGCTGGAAAACAATAATGAATCACCATATTTCTCTCTGTATACAGAAAATGAGCCGATTTATTGGATTTACTATGCCCATAATGCCGCGCCGAATTCGCGCGGTGATTTAAATCCATATGTCGTTGCAGACGCAAAGAAAGATGGAGTCGATTTAAATCCGTTGGATGGTTTTTCAAAAGAGGAATCCCAGTGGCAGTTCGATAACATTAACCGCAACTTTGCCGAGACTGCGAGAGCGTTGAAAAAGGGTGTAGGATATGACTATGTCGTTGTGGATAACGGGAAGGTGATGTATCCTGAACGCCAGCTGTTTGACGAATCGTTTACCCATATTGTATCTTACAAGGGATTGAGCGACTACGCGCCGGGCGTTGACCGCGGCATGTGGGAAGCAGGTGTTACGGAGGACATCAACCTCGGCCTGCAAACGACGTTTATGCTCGGCGGCGGAGAGATGACGGAGGACACCGCAAGCGGTATGGATTATATCGCGTCAAAAGGAAAATTTGCGCAGGTTAACGGAGAAAGCTCGCTTAACTCGGTTTCGGGAGCGGATTCCGGTGTGAAGCTGTACTACACCTACGGGGCGGAGTACTACACGGATTACAACACAAAACCGGAAAATGTGGAAATCATAAAGCAAATCGATAAATGCGAAGATGAAACAATTGATGTGGTGAGCTATGAAAACAGATTGTTTACTTACGATTTTCAGGATGGAATTGACGTAAAGCCCGGCAGCCCCCTTGTGGAGGTGACCAACGGGATGAGCGGACAGTCGTGGCGGAATAAATCTCTTCAGACAACCGGGAGCGAAAAAGCGACAACTGCGGTATTTAAGGTGGACAATAAGGGAATCCCACTTTCCACAGGCCTTACGGTCGATGTGTATGGCGGAGCGGAAAATGCCATTGTGGAGGTTTGGGGAGGTCCGACACGGGACAACATGCAGCTGGTGGGGAGTTATGACTACTACCGCTGCGGCTCAAAGTTTGATTTATCGGAGGTAATAGATAAAACATCAGACGTAGCATATTATATGTTTAAAATGCAGGCGAACGACGGCGGGTTTGCGAACATCGTAAAAACGTCAGCTATGATACCGTGGGAGGAAAAAACGGGACATACAGACGGCTTTTTATATAACCGCAAGCAGCTGCGGGAACGGTATACTTTCCTGACCGCACGGGTGGAGCTTGAGTCGATGATGGAAGAATATCTGGCGAAAAACGGAGCGGACAGCCATTATGCAGAAATTGTGGACTTGTATCAAAAAGGGCGTTATATTTCCGCGAAAAAAAAGATGGTAGCATATATTTCCGAGGTGCTGCCAGCGAAATATCTCGTGAAGGGCAGCGGGCAGCTTGGCAAATATCCGATTACGATAACGGGAGAGAAACCGGAAAATGTATATGACATTCTGCTGACGGAATACGGCAATTCTGTTTCGTTTGAAGTGACGGCAGAACAGGCAGGGAAGGCAAATATCGTTTTGGAGGTTCCAGAGGGGTATTATACCGTATCGTTTGCGGATAACACATTCCGGGCGGTGAAAAGCGATTCCTGCAACTCTATGGCAAAATTTGCGGAGGGCGGCCGGCTGGAAGCGGAGATATCCGTCTGTTCAGACCAGCAAGCTGAACCGGGCTTCGACCGGAAGTTCAATGCGCTTGCGACGAATTTCAAACAGGGTCTTCTGCCAGATGTACTCTATGTTTCGATGCTGGATACAGAGCGGTACGGTTTTGCGGATGGCTTTCCGTTCCAGATTGCAGACGACGCGGTATTCCGGCGCGGCCCGGCAGGCGGCGAATTGGAACAGCTTGCGCTGACCAAAGAAAACTTACTTCAAATTCAAAAAGGTGAATATTTGACCGTTGAACTCAACGACGCGGATGAGATTACCTCCCTGACAGCTGTTTACGGAAAAGTACACGGCACGGTTACGAAGGTGGAGGAACCATCCCTATATCCGGAAATCAAGCCTGCGTTTATAGAACTGTTGTCGGACGATGGTCAAAATCTGCGGTTTGAATTGAATTCCAATGCCGATTTGAGCAGCTGTTTCAATGCAAACGGAAAAAATCTGCTTTTTTTACCGTATAATAAAGGACTGGGCCTATCGGAAGGCGAAACGGTAACGGTGGAATATATCCCTGAAAAACTTGGCGGCAAGTACGGCGACAGTTACTATGCTTTGAAAGTGAGCGATGACATCAATATCCTCAAGGTGAGTAACGATTTTGAAAATTCATCCATGAAGCCATATGATACCGCGGTAAATGTAACAGTGAAAAATTTGGACGCAAACAACCCGTGGAAGTGTGCCGTTACGCAGAGCGGACCGGGTGTTGGTGAACTGGTTTGGGAAATCAAGCACGATAAGCCGATAAAAGAAGTCGGCATTAAGTTTACAGGCCGCGCCATCCTGGGTTCTAAGATTGAGTGGGTTTTAAGCAGCAACGGGTACAATTTCAGGAAGGTCGGGGAATATGAAACGACAGACAATGTATACCAGGGATTTTTAATAGAAAACAGGACGCTGCTCAATGCGCCGAAATATATGGGGAAAAATACGCTGTATGTGGGTTGCCGACTGAATTGTAAGTCAGATACTTGGGCGGCGCTGAACTCCGTTCAAATTTACATTAAGGATTGATGGTGAGGAGTTTGAATCAATATTTAAAAGCAGAATTTTTAACGCCGTATTTTGTCATTCCCGCCGGCCTTACCATTCGGTTTGGAGGAATGACGATAAAAGTCGTGCGCTTTACAAAAATTAACTCCAATATCCCTTGGGATATTGGAGCGCACGCACATGAAAATTTTGAATTTCATTACATATTCGATGGAAAAGGTGTTGTGGATATCGAAAAGAATCAGATTCATGTGCAGAAAAATAATTTCTATATCACTGGCCCTTTTATTAAGCATGGGCAGCACACAGATGAACACGACCCGATGAAGGAGTACTGCATCGAATGTAAAATTGATTTTGAAGAGGATAGGGACAATCAGGAAACCGCCCGTTTTGAATCAATTTCTAAAATTCCCGATTATGAATGCTATGAGGATTCAGGCACTATTTTGGAGAAGCTGCAGCTGATTGAAGAACTGGGAAAGAACGAGACGTTTGGCGTGCTTTCACAAATTCAGCTTCTAACAGCACAGGTCGTTTTATTAAGCCTGCAGGGAAAGTACCAGAAATATTTTCTGCTTCCGCACAAAGTGAAACAGGATATGAGCAAACAGCGCGTTACAGCCATAAAAAATTATATTGATGCGAATATCAGCGAAAATATCACCTTAAAGGATGTTGCCCAGAAGTTCTTTTTCAGTGAAAAACAAATAAACCGGATGATTATTGCAGAATACAAATGTACCTTTCATCAATATGTGTCAAGAATCCGGCTGGAGATGGCGGTCAATCTGCTCAAGGATACCATCATCCCCATTGAAGACGTAGCCACAGAAGCAGGCTTTACCAGCTACAGGCAAATGCTGCGCGTATTCGATAAAAATAACCTGGAAAAGCCATCGGATATCAGAAAAAATGCTTGACAGGGAAAAAACAGAGAAATAGGGACTCTGTTTCACGGAAGTATTCCATATTAAGCTGATATCAGACGTTTATCAAACCAAACAGGAGACTTCAGAATGAATGAAATTCAAGTAGACTTTCGCCAACTAAAAGGGAAAATAAAGCCGATGCACGCGGTTAACAATGTTCCCTGTGTGCCATATGACAATAAGCAAAATAATCTGTTTGTAAAAATGCAGGAAGCGGGCATTCCATATGCCCGCCTGCACGACACCGGCGGACGCTACGGCGGAGCGCACTATGTGGACGTGGGGAATATTTTTCCCAATTTTGACGCAAATCCGAATGAACCGTCCGCATATGATTTTGCCTTTACCGACCGCCTTTTGGAAGAAATCACAAAGTATGGGAT
>CABSKZ010000153.1 GCA_902478395.1 uncultured Eubacteriales bacterium
TGGTTCCGCTATCCGATATCGTTGCCGTAAGCTTGGTAGCCAAATCTTTATTCTTCAGACGGGAAACTTTTACGTTAGCTCCGTCAATTTTTGTTGCATAATTGTCATATGCCGTCCACTCTACGTTCATCTGCTCCAGTTGGACGGGTACTGTAAAGTCTCCTGTCAGGGAAACGGTGTCAAACGAAATTGAGTCTAGCAACATTTGGAAATAAGCCGGATCTGAATTGAGTCCCAGAACCGTTACCGTGTATACCACTGTGTCTGTCAGAGCCGCGTTTTTGAGTACCGCTGTCAGGGTGATGACGGTATCTTCCGCTTTTCTTGTCACGACGCCCGTTTCCGGATGAATGACTGCCGGATCTGAAGACTCCCAGGTAATCGTTGTACTATAAAGACCATTTTTGTCGAGTTTTAAATCCCTGCGCACTCTGGTGATATCTTCCGGCGACAGCTTGTCAAACGTCAAATATTCTTTGGTAAATGCCAGCGCGTCCGCGGAGGTCATGACGACTATCGCGGGCTTTAATTCATCAGCCGGTGCTGCCAGCCCGTGGAACGCGGAAGCATTCGCTGTAGCAGTTATTCTCAGCGTAACGGTGTTGGTCGCCGGATTCTCGCTGAGGTATTGCCGAATTCCGGAAAAAATGTTGTCGCTGTAAAAACCGTAAAAGTCAAGGTCCCCCTCATACTGGTACAAGGCCGTACCGCCGGTAAGCATATTAGCCGCATTAGCTGAATCATAGGTCAGGCTGCTGCCGGTCCAGTTTCCCGCATCTGGAAGCAAGTCGACCTGAATTCCTATCCCTTTGCCCTCCTGCATGCCTTGATACGGCATCATCCTCAGCAGCATGGAATCAATCTTGTCCAGCATATTCCGGTAGGACGAAAGGTCAAACTTTAAGAAAGAAACCATTTTGCCATCTTCCAGCATGAGCTGTTTCTGTTCCATCGCGCTGCCAGGTGCTGCGCTGTTTACATAATTTCCCTCCAGCGCCACCAAAGCCTTCTTCTCATGATCCGGCTGCACCCTGTCACTCAAAACTTTTACATTGAATACGCGTTCTGTGGAATAGCCGCCGTAATAAAAGCTCGCTGTAAGTGTCAGGTCTACATCGTCTTCCCCAAATGCAGGTCTGGTTACTACACCAGAATTGCTCAAAACTCTCGGGTTTGAAGACTGCCAGGTAATGGAAACTCCATCTTCCTCTAAGGGAAGATTCAAATCCCCGGTTATATTTTGTTCATTTTCAGACGTGAGCCTGTCAAAGGTAACTGCATTCTTCGCATTTTCCACACGGGTCATATGTTCATTTGTAAACTTTACATTCAAAGATGGGGCATTATCACCCGTCCCAACTCCACTGAAAACATACGTACATCTTGTCGCTCCTGCCGATGGTTCTGACAGCTTAATTGTGATTCGGGTATCATCCGGCGATTGTTCCAAATGTCTCTGTACTGTTGGCCAAATATCGATGGATTCCACCGGCAGGGTGGCAACGTCCGTTCTTTTGGGTATTGTCATCGTACCTGCCAACTCGCTGTAACAATCAGTCATACCAAGCTTTTTCAGGTTGTTATATGTTACCATTCCCGCCGCGGGGAGCGTCTCGAGCTCCTGCGGCATCACAAAGATGCCCATTGGCGTGTTAGTTGCATTATTTGGCTGGGCCACAACCATTCTCAAATTGATACTTTGAATCGTGGTAAACTCATTGATATAATCTTTCAGGTCAAAGGTCAAATACACAATCCGGTGCGCACCGCCCGGCCCGTCGACAACGAGCTGCGCAGATGAACTCTGTACGGTATCGCCATGGGTTTCTGATGAAGAACCGCTCGCGCGAACAAAATATCCGATCGGATTATTTGCTTCATCGCTTGCAAGCTTCAAATTCTCTGTTTTGCTAAGAGGTTCATCCGCCAGCACAGCCGGCATGAAGGATGCAAGAAACGCGACAACCAAGGCAACAGACAAAATATTCCTGGCATATCTTTTCATATTCAGTCTCCATTCCACCGCCTAAACGCGGTTAGTTTTTAATGTTAATGTACGGTTATTCCGCTTCGCCGCCAGTAAGCCCCAACAGCCTGCTGACAACAACGGTCGCCTGTGCACGGGTCACATTGCTTCGGGGCGAGAAGGTATTGTCGTTCATTCCCTGCATAAGCCCCATGGCACCTACGGCTGCTACAGCCTGCTCCGCCCAGCCATCAATTTCCTCCGCATCCTGAAATTCGGGCGGCTTCTCCGGGATATTGACCGGTATTTTCAGGTAGTTAGCGGCCGCAACCAATATTTTTGCCATCTCCTGCCTCGAAATGATATTGTTCGGCGCGAAGCTCCCATCGTCATATCCACTAATAATTCCAACGTTTCTAGCGCTCTCGGCAACACCGGCAAACCAGTCATCCGCCTTTACATCGGTGAAAATACCCTTAAATTCACCGCTTGCCGGAAGCGCAAGCGCCCTGGCCAGAATGGCGACAAATTCAGCTCTTGTTACATTTTTCTCAGGCAGGAACAACTTGTCTCCAACACCTTCTACGATGCTGCGCTTATACATATCCAAGATTTCCTTCTCTGCCCAATGCCCTGCAACGTCTGTAAATACTGCTTCTTCCTCCGGATTCTCCGGATTTTCGGGCTGCTCTTCAGGTTCCTCTCCTTTTGAGACCAGAGGGTTCGCGGCGTTTCCATTGCCGCCTTTATTTCCTGTGCCGCTGGGAGAACCCGGTGTCAGCGGATTATCCGGAATCACTTCTTTTTTCGGCGTACCATTTGTCGTTACGGCACCGTCCTTAAAGATATACTCGACTTCCTGTCCGTTCAGTGTCACCTTTTCGATTGGAACATCCGAATGGATTACAACGCCGTCCTCCGGCAGCTTGCCGTCCTCAGTGAACAGCTTCATTTTGTTCATGTTCCATTCGATTCCCAAATCAGCCATTTTCTCACTGCTGGAAACCAGAATAATCTCATTCTCCCCGTCCTTCTTTGTCAGCGTTTTCGCCTGGGTCATGGCAATCATTCCGGTTTTACCCTCGCTGTCTGTTTCAACGTAGGCCATCTGTCCGTCGGTTGCATAGGATCCGAACGCCCGGCTTATCGGTTCTGCCTCATTTGAGGTATAATAATAGGCATTATCAAGTCCAATGTCGATTTTCAGCGCGGTTGCGGTAATGGTATCCGTGCCAGGCATTTCAATCCTCTCAACATTTACATATGTATCTTCCCCGGCTTTGTCAGGATAAAGCACCGTATCAAATGTCTGCGGGCCGCTCACATCTTCGCGGCAGTATCGGACATAATCCGTTAGCGTCGCCCCCGTAGGATGTGCCTGATAAATCTGTTCGATTCTCGCATCCGTTTTCTCGGGATCGGCGGGCACTACTTGTATATTCGGACCGTTAAAGTGGGTTTTCATCGCCTTCGTAACCGGGTCGATGGTCATATTGTTCTTAATGTCGGAATGCCATGCCTGTTTATAGGTATGATTGCCTTCCGGCGCGTCTATATAATCCGAAACAATCCAGTATCCGTTATGCAAAAACAGCAATTTTCTGTTCACACTGAACTCTGGATAAATCTTTTCAGAGCCAGCGTCCACAAAATCGAACAGCTTGTTGGCCGTAAGGGTCATCTTCTGCGGGGATGATTTGCTGGCCACGACCTGATCTTCCGAGTACGTTTTTGTAATTTTCCCGTTTTCATCTTTTTTCGGTTCCCTTGTTATTTCAATCGTGTTATGTGACAGCGTTTTCTTTACCGTCTTTGTCATGGCTGAACCCGGGCTGTAGGAATCGTTGCCCGCATCGACCAGGAGATATGCACCATAGGCGCAAACATCAACGGCGAGGTCGTCGGCATGCGCGTGAGAGCCGCCTAAATCGGCGTTGATTACCGCACCCAAATTATTGGGCAGCCACCCATCTTTTAAGAACGCAATTGCTTTATCTGAATACAGCTTGGACGTATGATCCGGCTCTACCACTCCGGTTCCTTTCCCCTCACTGGTAAGAAACTCAATCTCTTTATTCGGAAAGATTTTAATTTGCTGCGATAAAAACGACTTCATGCCGCCGCGTCCGCCGTCTCCCCATGCTGGGGACATTCCGTAAGGCATACATAAATCCATCATGTAATTGATAAGCTTCCCGTATGCTTCGTCGACCATATACCTGTAAACTTCGTTATCTTCCCCGACCATATCCCGGAGCATTTCCATACCTTCAACCATTTCATTTACGGTTCCATCCATATAACCGCTGGTTGATTCTCCGTAACTTCCGTCCGGATTTGTATACGGCGGACAGCCGACGATTTTGCCTTCATACATCTCCAGCAGACGGTTCAGGCATTGGTCCATCCAACCGTCTTCAAGTGTTTCCGGCATATATCTGCACAGTCTGAGGAAACCGATTCGGGCAGCGCTGTTCTGGTTTGCTGCACTGGACGGCGCAGAATTTCTCAGGTGTTCCTGATGTATATAAATATATTTCAACTGAGCTGTCAACAACTCTGGAGTGATACAGCTGCTGTTCAGCGTCCCATAAAACAAATGACACAGATACTCTGTTCGCCACCCAGTCTCCAGTGTTCTCGGATAGTTGGCCTTCGGCTGCTGGGTATACATTTCCATTGTCATTTCCAGCGCTCTGTATGCAAAAAGTTCGTCATTGGTTGCCTTGTAACGTCCCAGAAGATATTCAACCTGGTACATACGGGTGTTCCAGTTTAACCATTCATATTCACAATTCCATGAGCTGGGGTCCTGTATCGCTCCGGCCCCTGTTCCGGGAGACGGGAAAAGGAAACCCGTTTCTTTAAAGTTAAATACCTGATTATAGTGTCCTGACCACGTAAGCGCGTTTTCGTTAAAATTCGTTGATTCGTTTTGGCTTGTAAAAAGGAAAACCTTTTTGTTGCCCGCATCGCTTCTGGCATAGAAATAGAATTTCATAGATTCGATGGTACCGGTGAGTTCCGAAACGTCAAAATTAAAGTACGCCCGTTTCGTATCATCCCCGATTGGGAAGGTTTGGTTGCTTGCTGCCTCCCGGCAATATAGAATCTCTTCCTTGCCATAATTTTTCGTTCTGTTCGCACCTGCGCCGATGTACGTATCGCCGGACACGGGCAGCGTCCGCTTCACGCCATCAACGACAACCTCTAAATACGGCGGATGATTTTCAGCATTTTCTTTACTTTGTATTTCAACGCTGCTGCCATCCATGTCGCTGTCAAGCAGGAAAATCGTTCCCTTCATGCTCTTTGCTTTTACGTTTATATCAATGGCATGATAACCCCATTCAGGAGTGATATCGCTTGCTACGCCGACCACGTTGTCCATCTGCAAGAACGAGGAGACTTTTTCTGCCAGCATATCGGCACGAAGATAGTTTGTTATGTCCGACTTATCGGCAACAGGCACTTTATATTGTGTCGCCTCCGGTGTCGCCCGGTAATAGGCAAGCAGGGCATCCTTCGCCTTATCGTAATCGCCCTTTTTCACAAAATTTTCAACCGTGCTTAATTTGGGATACAAATCATACCGGAGGATAGGCTTTGTGTCCCACTTTTCTGTCAGTTCATTCCAGGTTCCGAAAAACCGGCCGTCACTGATGTGCTGTGGGTCCTTTAGCTCGGGGAAAGTGGAGCCGCCCGTCTCCTGCTTCAAAATTGTCACCAGATAGGCACGGGTATATACTCCGCCCGGTCCTTCATACTTGGCTGTCAGAACTACCTTTGCATCACCTTCATTGTTGAAAGGACGGTCTACCCTGCCGTTCCCCGTCAAATATTCCTCATTGGACGATATCCATGTTATGTCCACTCCGTCAACGGAAGTCGGAAGGTATAAGTCCTCTGTTACTGCGCTCAGGTCGCCCATATCGATGCTGTCCACTGCTGCAATGCCAGCTTTCAGGTCTTCGCCATAACCTTCGAGAATAAACGTGGCGTTACTGTCCGCTATGGTTTCGCCCGCATTTTCAGTGATAGAAAATGTAACACTTGTTCCCATGACAAAACGCGAAACGTCTACCATTGTGAATTCGCTGTTATCATCTGGTATAAACCGTGTGATCTCACCATCTTCCGCTTCATCAAAACCAGAATAGAGCGTGTACTCTTTTGTGGATTCTAAGTATGCGTTCGGTATTTTCAGTAGATATCCTGCCGTTTCAGGAACAGCCTCCGTCACATCGAAAGAGATTTGCTTCACTTTTCCTTCATTTTCACTGGAAGCAATGCCGACAAAGCTGCCGGTTTTTAATATCTTTAAATCATAAATGGATTCGCCGCGCTCTCCCATATAGGAAAATACTGCTTTTAATCTGACCGCTGTTTCTTCTTCTGAAAACCCGGGGCGAGATACGATAGTGCCGCTGCTGGATATGCTTTCTGGGGTTAAGCTTTCCCAGGTTATCTCCACAGCGGGTACGCTTTCGACAGATGACGGTAATTGAATATCATTTGATACCGCAGTCGGCCATGAAGCCCGAACCTCTTCATCCGCCAGTTTAAATAAGTCCTGAGGGGCTGTCTGATCAACAACCAAATGGGGTTTCAGCGCGTTTTCTACTCCCAGACCCATATTCTTAAACGAGTATGCCCCGTTATTGGAAACCGTTTTAAAACCAATTAACGTTTCATCAGGATTCTGCGCAAAGTAATCCTTTATTCTTGGTAACAGGTCGTCCGTGGTATAGGTCGTATCCTTCTGCAAGCCTTTGGGCGAGGTATAGACCAAACGCTCGCCCGATTCGTCTCCTGTTAGGCCCATATCCGTTGCCTGCTTAAATGTCATAACGGTTTTTCCGTCGGGCTTTACCGTATAATTTGCCTGCTCAGGCGTAAAAATGTACACGCTGAATTGATAGTTGGC
>CABSKZ010000154.1 GCA_902478395.1 uncultured Eubacteriales bacterium
AGGAAGATTGAAATTGGAAAAACTGGGACTGAACGAAATCCGGGAAAAATTCCTGGCCTTTTTTGAAAGCAAAGGACACTACCGCCTGCCGAGCTTTTCGCTTGTGCCGGAAAATGACCCGAGCCTGCTTTTAATCAACGCTGGAATGGCTCCGCTAAAACCATATTTTACAGGCAGGCAGAAGCCTCCGTCAAAGCGGGTCACCACCTGCCAGAAATGTATCCGCACACCGGATATTGAGCGTGTCGGAAAAACCGCACGGCACGGAACCTTTTTCGAAATGCTCGGAAATTTCTCCTTCGGAGATTATTTCAAGCACGACGCAACCAAATGGGCCTGGGAATTTGCGACAGAGGTTTTAAACCTCCCCGTCGACAAGCTTTGGGTTACGATATATGAGGAAGACGACGAGGCGTTCGACATCTGGACAAAACATGTTGGCGTTGCGCCTGAACGTATCGTCCGTATGGGCAAGGAGGACAACTTCTGGGAAATCGGCACCGGTCCCTGCGGCCCCTGCTCTGAGTTGTATTTTGACCGCGGTGAAGAAAACGGCTGCGGCTCACCCGACTGCCGCGTCGGCTGTGAATGTGACCGGTTCGTAGAATTCTGGAACCTCGTTTTCACCCAGTTTGATAAGCAGGAAGACGGCACCTACAAGCCTCTGGCTCATCCGAACATCGACACCGGAATGGGCCTGGAGCGTATCGCCTGTATCATGCAGGATGTGCCTTCCCTCTTCGACGTGGATACCATCGCGAATATTTTAAACCGCGTATGCGATATTGCGAACGTGGAATATAAACAAGATGAAAAGCTGGATGTCTCTCTCCGTGTTGTAACAGACCATATCCGTTCCACCGTGTTTATGGTTTCGGACGGTGTCCTTCCCTCCAACGAAGGCCGCGGTTATGTGCTCCGCCGCTTGCTCCGCCGCGCAGCCCGTCACGGGAAGCTGCTTGGCATTGATGGTGCATTTCTGGCAGGACTCGCTGACACCGTCATTGATGAATCCAAGGGCGCATACCCAGTTCTGGAGGAAAAACGGGAACAGATTAAAAATATCATCCGTCGGGAAGAGGAACGCTTCATGCAGACGATTGATGCGGGTGCAGCAATCCTGAACAGTTTTCTTGACGACAAGCTCATTGACGACATGGAGAAAAACACGATTTTCTCCGGAGAAGATGTTTTCAAACTGTACGACACGTATGGATTTCCAATTGACCTGACCCGCGAAATTCTTGCGGAAAAGGGCATTGAGATTGATGAAGAAGGCTTTAAAAAAGAAATGGAACGTCAGCGCCAGCGTGCGCGTGATGCCCGTGCGCAGATGGGCGAAGTCGGCTGGGAAGATAAAATCGCGGACCTGCTCGCGGATGTTTCTCCCACTGTGTTTGTCGGATATGATAATTTCATTGCGGAAGCAACGGTCATTGCGCTGATTGCCGACGGAGAAAAAGTGCTCTCTATAAATGAAGGACAGGAAGGGATTGCGGTTCTTGACAAAACCCCGTTCTATGCGGAAAGCGGCGGTGAGGTAGGAGATATCGGCACGCTGTCCACTGACTTGTCGCAGACAGACGTGTCTGATACCAAGAAGACCCCTGACGGTAAATATTATCATTTTGTAAAGGTAAAAGAAGGTTACCTGAAGGTTGGCGAAACCATCCAGGCGGCAGTCAACCAACCTGTCCGGATGTCCATCAGCCGCAACCACAGCGTAACGCATCTGCTCCACAAAGCACTGCGGAACAAATTCGGTGAACAGGTCGGGCAGGCCGGCTCCTTGGTTACGGCCGACCGGATGCGCTTTGACTTCACAATTAATGAAGCAATTACAGCCGAAGCACTGCGGGAGGTAGAACGCGAAGTCAACCTTCAAATTCTCAGTGCCATCCCGGTCGCATGGGAAAACATGCCGATTGACGAAGCAAAAAAACGCGGTGCGACAGCGATGTTTGGAGACAAATATGGGGATATCGTCCGTGTTGTCACGATGGGCAATTATTCCATGGAGCTTTGTGGTGGTTGCCACGTATCCAATACGTCACAAATCGGCCTGTTTAAAATTCTGTCAGAAAGCGGTGTGGCCGCAGGCGTCCGCCGAATTGAGGCGACGACCGGAGCAGGCGTAATGAAAGAAATCGCTGCGCTGGAAAAACTGCTGCACGAAACGGCTGAGGTATTAAAATGCAGTCCGAAGGACACCATAAAGAAAGCACAGGCTTTGACCAACGAGCTGAAAGAGGCCCATTCACAGATTGAAAGCCTGAACGCAAAGTTTGCCAACAACTCCGCTGGAGAACTCTTGGATAACGCACGTGTTATCAACGGTATCACCGTAGTGACAGGCAAACTGGACGGAATGGACATCGATGCTCTGCGTACGTTGGGCGATTCCTTAAAAGCGAAGCTAGACAATGGGTTCATCGCTCTTGCCGCAGTAAACAGCGGTAAGGTCACCTTTATCACAATGGCTACCCCGTCTGCTGTAAAGGCCGGGGTCCATGCCGGAAACATCATCCGTGAGGTTGCTAAGCTCGCCGGCGGTGGCGGCGGCGGCAAGCCGGACTCCGCACAGGCCGGCGGCAAAGATGCTTCCAAAACAGATGAGGCGCTGGCATCCGTCTATACTCTGATTGAAAATATGAAATAATTATAAAAAATGCTTGCAATATGCAATCCCTTGTGATATACTATTGTGGCAAAATACGCACACGCAGGGATTTCTTTGGGCGGTGCTGCTTCGCAGTTCCCTTAGGAAAATGATTCTGTGTGGAGGATTGCAAATAAAACCGGAGGTGACTTACATGTCAGTTATTTCAATGAAACAATTACTCGAAGCAGGTGTCCACTTCGGACATCAGACAAGAAGATGGAACCCGAAAATGGCGGAATACATCTTCACAGAAAGAAATGGAATTTACATCATCGACCTTCAGAAAACCGTGAAGAAGGTAGAAGAGGCGTACAATTTCATTAAAGACATTACCGCGGAGGGAAAGGACGTTCTGTTTGTCGGCACGAAAAAACAGGCGCAGGATTCCATTAAGGAAGAGGCACAGCGCGTTGGGATGTACTGGGTAAACGCGAGATGGCTCGGCGGTATGCTGACGAACTTCAAAACCATTAAAAAGAGAATTGAACGTCTGGAACAGCTCAACCGTATGGAAGAAGACGGCACGTTTGAACTGCTCCCGAAAAAAGAAGTTTTAAACCTGAAGGGCGAACGCGATAAGCTGGAAAAATTCCTCGGTGGAATTAAAGAGATGAACCGGCTGCCCGGCGCTCTGTTCGTAGTTGATCCGAGAAAAGAAAAAATTGCGATTGCGGAAGCGAAAAAATTAGGCATTCCTGTTGTTGCTATTGTTGATACGAACTGTGACCCGGAAGAAGTTGATTACGTCATTCCTGGCAACGACGACGCTATCCGCGCTGTAAAACTGATTGCTTCCACCATGGCCAACGCTGTTGTTGAAGGCCGTCAGGGCATCGACGCCGCCGTTGAGGATGAGGAAGCCGTAGCTGAAGAAGCAGCGGAATAAGAAACCAAACAGGGAACGCCGTGGATTTCCCCGGCGTTTTCTAAAATAGATTACGAATTGGAGGAAGACAAAATGGCATTTACTGCTAGCGATGTGAAAAACTTAAGAGAACGCACCGGCTGCGGCATGATGGACTGCAAAAAGGCCCTTGTCGAGACAGACGGCGATATGGATAAAGCAATTGAATTTCTGCGCGAAAAAGGTCTTGCCGCCGCTGCAAAAAAAGCGGGAAGAATCGCTGCGGAAGGTCTTGTTGAAGCGATCGTTGTGAACGATGGTAAACTCGGTGTTTTGCTTGAAGTCAACTCGGAAACAGACTTTGTCGCGAAAAACGCGGAATTTCAAAAATTTGTTAACGACGTTGCGAGACACATTGCAGAAAAGAACCCCTGCTGTGTTGACGGAGACGCTGACTCTGCTCTTTTGAAACAGAAATTTTTTGAGAATGAAAGCGTCACAATCGGCGATATGCTGACGGAAAAGATCGCAACCATCGGCGAGAACATGAATATCCGTCGTTTTGTTCGCTACGAGGGCGTTTGTGAAGCCTATATTCATGGCGGCGGCAGAATCGGTGTTCTTGTCAATTTCAAATTAGGCGATGAATCCAAAGCCTCCGACCCGGCGTTTAAAGAATATGCAAAAGATATCGCAATGCAGGTAGCTGCTGCGAATCCGTTGTTTGTCAACAAAGAGGATGTACCGGAAGAAACGGTGGCGAAGGAAAAAGAAATCCTGATGGCGCAGGCAGTAAACGAAGGAAAACCACAAAACATCGCTGAAAAAATGGTAAACGGCAGAATTGCGAAATACTACAAGGAAGTTTGCATCACGGAGCAACCGTTTATTAAAGACGGTGACAAGACCGTTTCGGTACTGACCAAAGAGGTTGCTGATAAAATCGGAACCACGATTGAAATCGTCGCTTTTGCAAGATTTGAAAAAGGCGAAGGCCTTGAAAAACGTGAGGACGATTTTGCCGGCGAAATCGAAAAAATGTTGAAATAAGCAGAAGCCTATTTTCTGCCATATTGTGCATTCATAATAGTGATAATTTAGCCGGAGATGAAAATCTTTCGGCTAAATTTATTTGGAGGAAATACATGATACTCTACCCCGCAATTGATATGAAGGATGGAAAATGTGTCCGTCTCTCTCAGGGAAAGTTTTCCGATGTAACCGTCTATGGAGAGGACCCTGTGAAGACCGCATTGAACTGGCAGGAGCAGGGCGGCGAATTCGTTCATCTTGTCGACTTGGACGGCGCGCTCAAGGGCAAAGGCGTCAACCGTTCCATTATTCTGGAAATCGCAAAAATGCTGCGTGTTCCCGTACAGACAGGCGGCGGTATTCGTACGCCGGAGGATGTGGAAGAGTTGCTTTCTGGCGGCGTGAGCCGCGTGATTCTTGGTACTGCGGCAGTACAGAATCCCCAGCTCGTCAGCGACATGGTTCACGAATATGGTGATAAAATCGCGGTAGGAATTGACGCAAAAGATGGCCTTGTTGCCATCTCTGGCTGGGAGGAGGTCAGCGCCGTCCCCGCATTGGACTTAGCCGCTGAGGTGTCCGTAAAAGGCGTAAAAACAATTATTTATACCGATATTGCGACGGACGGAATGCTGACTGGACCGAATTTTTCTGCCATGAGACAAATGGCAAAACATGTCGACGCAGACATTATCGCCTCCGGTGGCGTCAGCAGTACGAAAGATTTGCTGGATTTGCTCCCAACAGGCGTTTCCGGCGCGATCATCGGCAAGGCTCTCTACACTGGACGGGTAGACCTAACTCTGGCGCTGAACGCTGTCCGGTCTGCTGAGGAGGAAGCTGGCCTATGCTGACAAAAAGAATCATCCCCTGCCTCGACGTTCATAATGGAAGGGTTGTCAAGGGCGTAAATTTTGTGGATTTAAAGGATGCCGGTGATCCGGTTGAAATCGCGAAGGCCTATGACGCTGCCGGTGCAGACGAGCTGGTTTTTCTCGATATCACCGCCTCTTCCGATGCACGAAATATCATTCTCGACTTGGTACATAAAACCGCGGAGCAGGTGTTTATTCCATTCACGGTTGGAGGTGGTATCCGTACCGTCGAGGATTTCCGGGAAATTCTAAAGGCTGGTGCCGATAAAATTTCCGTCAACTCAGCGGCTATCAAACGGCCGGAGCTGATTTCCGAGGCGGCATATAAATTTGGTTCCCAATGTGTCGTGGTTGCGATTGACGCAAAACGCACACTGGAGGGCGGCTTCTCCGTTTATCTGAACGGCGGTCGTGTTGACACTGGAATTGACGCCATCGGCTGGGCCAAGCAGGCCGAAGCACTTGGGGCTGGAGAAATTCTGCTGACCAGTATGGACGCAGACGGAACCAAGAATGGGTACGACCTCAACCTCACAAAAGCAGTCAGCGATTCGGTTGGAATCCCTGTTATTGCCTCCGGCGGCGCCGGAGCACTCCCCCACTTCTATGATGCAATAACGGAAGGCGGTGCCGATGCGGTACTGGTAGCTTCCCTGTTTCACTATAAGGAACTGGAAATCAAGGAAGTAAAGGAATATCTAAAAACACGCGGAATCCCTGTCAGGTTGTAAACCCTCGAATTCCGGAAAGGATGAAACAAAATGAATATCAAATACGACGAAAAGGGACTTGTTCCCGCAGTTGCGCAGGACTATATTTCCGGCAAGATCCTCATGGTCGCCTACATGAACGAGGAATCGCTCCGTTTGACGCAGGAAACCGGAAAAGCGACCTATTTCAGCCGTTCACGCCAAAAGCTTTGGGTGAAGGGCGAACATTCTGGTAATTTTCAAATTGTGAAGGAAATACTGGTGGACTGCGATGAAGATACTCTGATTCTAAAGGTCGAGCCACAGGGCCCAGCCTGCCACACAGGCAATAAAACCTGTTTTTACCGAAAGCTGGTCGATGGGAAACTGGTAGAAGATTCCACAGATGCATCCTCCCTGTCTGTTTTAAAAGATGTCTATGATGTAATCGCAGACCGGAAAGCGCACCCAAAAGAAGGGTCCTACACCAACTATCTGTTTGAAAAAGGCATTGACAAGCAGTTAAAAAAGGTTGGTGAAGAATCTGCAGAGGTAATTATCGCCTCTAAAAACCCGGACGTAAGCGAGCTTCGGTACGAGGCTTCGGATCTGCTTTATCATCTGATGGTTGTTATGGTAGAGCGCGGGCTTACCTGGGAGGATTTGACGAAAGAACTTGAAGGCAGAAAAAAATAAATGATTTTTGGGTGGAACGGCAAAGGCCGTTCCACATTCCATTTTGCCGGTATATTTCCGTTTGCTTATCGAGGAGGGAAAC
>CABSKZ010000155.1 GCA_902478395.1 uncultured Eubacteriales bacterium
CTGTTACCGCGAATCTGGTGAAGGAAAAGCTTCAATCGGGAACGCGGGTCACCAATCCGGATTTACGGAAAGTGTTATCAGAGTTAGAACTGAGCGCAAACATTTAGGAGGTTTTATTATGGCGAAAGACGGAGTATTGGAGCTGGAGGGGACAGTTTTGGAATCCCTGCCGAATGCAATGTTCCAGGTGGAACTGGAAAACGGCCACCAGATATTGGCGCATATCTCAGGAAAACTGAGAATGAACTTCATTAGGATTCTCCCGGGTGACAAGGTTACGGTGGAGCTTTCCCCGTACGACCTGACAAAGGGCAGAATCACATGGAGAGCAAAATAATTTGTGAGGAATATCCGCCGCTGACGGAAGCACCATGCCGGCGGAACCTTGAACTGTAACAAAGCCGCGGCAATTTATGATAGACCGCGATGAGATACAGGTAGTATGTACCGCAGAATGGACTGCGGCGAGTTTTGCCACAAAGGAGGTATTCCATTATGAAGGTAAGACCATCTGTAAAACCAATATGCGAAAAATGCAAAATTATCAAACGTAAGGGCAAGGTCATGGTGATCTGTGAAAACCCGAAGCACAAACAGAAACAGGGCTGACCCTTGTGTGTCACGCCACGAAAGTGGCAGAAACGCTTTATACATGCAGGGCGGCTGCGCGCATTTAGCGCGACCTGCATGGTAACATAAACCCATGCCGGGAGAAATGATTTATACCGGCGAAGCCGCAACTCCGGAGGCATAAGCGGTGTCCTGATATCAGGCTGCCTTTTGTGAAACTGGAGGCGGAGCAATTTGTTGTAAATTTTTATAACAGGAGGTGCAAACAAGACATGGCCAGAATTTCAGGTGTTGACTTGCCAAGAGAAAAAAGAGTGGAAATCGGACTGACTTATGTTTTCGGAATCGGTCTTTCCAGTTCCCGCAAAATTTTGCAGGAAACAGGAATCAACCCGGATACAAGGGTGAAAGACCTGACTGAGGATGAGGTTTCCAAGCTCAGAGAAGTGATTGACAGAGAGTATACCGTGGAAGGCGATTTGAGAAGAAACGTCGCTCTTGATATAAAAAGGCTGATGGAAATCGGCTGCTACAGAGGAATCAGACATAGAAAAGGCCTGCCGGTAAGAGGGCAGCGGACCAAAACAAATGCAAGAACAAGAAAAGGCCCGGCGAGGACTATTGCGAACAAGAAGAAATAATGGTTCACCCAGACTTTGGCTTGAAAAATAGCATTTGTGAAAGGAGGAAAAATCATGGCAAAGGTTGCTAGAAGAAGCACCCGTAGGAAAGTTAAAAAGAATATCGAACGTGGCGCGGTTCACATTCGTTCCACTTTTAATAACACGATTGTCACGATCACAGACGTTGCCGGCAACGCAATTAGCTGGGCCAGCGCAGGTGGTCTGGGCTTCAGAGGTTCCAGAAAGAGTACGCCGTTTGCTGCGCAGACAGCGGCTGAAACCGCTGCAAAAGCAGCGATGGAGCATGGCCTGAAAACAGTCGAGGTATTTGTAAAGGGCCCCGGTGCCGGCAGAGAAGCGGCAATCCGCGCGCTGCAGGCGGCTGGATTGGACGTGACAATGATTAAAGATGTGACCCCGATTCCTCATAATGGATGCAGACCGCCGAAAAGGAGAAGAGTGTGATTTCTGCTTTTCGCAGACGGGTTAACAGAACCGGAAAGGCCGGTTGCCTTTCCCATTTGGTTGTAAAATAACAAGGAGGTGTAATATCGAGATGGCGCGTTATACAGGTGCAGTATGCAGACTTTGCCGCCGGGAAGGCCAGAAGCTTTACCTGAAGGGCGAAAGATGCTATACGGATAAATGCGGAATCGTAAAAAGAAAGTACGCACCCGGCATGCACGGACAGAGCAGAAAGAAGATGTCCGAGTACGGGCTGCAGCTTCGTGAAAAACAAAAGGCAAGAAGATATTATGGCGTTTTGGAATCCCAGTTCGCTAAATATTTTGAAATGGCTGAAAAAAGAAAAGGTATTACGGGTGACAATTTGCTGGCGATTTTGGAAAGCAGATTGGACAATGTCGTTTACCGTCTGGGCTTTGCAATGTCCCGCGCTGAAGCGAGACAGCTGGTTACCCACGGCCATTTTCAGGTAAACGGTAAGAAAGTGGATATCCCTTCTTATCTGGTCTCGGTCGGCGATGTTGTCGCTGTCCGTGAAAAGAGCAGAGGTTCGGAGAAAATCAAGGCGATTCTAGAAGCAACAGAGGGCAAAGTTATCCCGAAATGGCTCGATGTCAATAGGGACACGCTCGAAGGCAAGGTTATTGCCGCTGTGGAAAGAGACGATATTGATTTGGAATTAGAGGAACATCTTATTGTCGAGTTGTACTCCAAATAAACTTTATTTTGAGTATTATGGTATCTTACCAATCAAGATTACCCTCGGAATACCGAAATTGTGCGTCTGCACAATTGTGAATACCGAACTAACAGAGGGAGGGTTTTAGATGTTAGAAATTGAAAAGCCTAAAGTAGAGTGCGTGGAGATAAACGAAGCCGGTACTTATGGTAAGTTTGTAGCGGAGCCTTTGGAACGGGGCTACGGCACGACGTTAGGGAACTCCCTTAGAAGGATGCTGCTGTCCTCCCTTCCGGGTGCGGCGGCAACCTCCGTCAAGATAGACGGGGTGCTCCATGAGTTTTCTACCATACCGGGCGTCAAGGAAGACGTATCTGAAATTATCTTAAATATCAAACAGATTGCCGTAAAACTCCACTGCGACACGCCGAAGGTCGTCTATGTGGAGGCGGAAGGCGAAGGCGTTATTACGGCCGGCGACATCAAGCTGGATTCGGACATCGAAATCTGCAACCCGGACCTTCATATCGCGACGCTGAACAAGGATGCGAAGCTGTACATGGAAATTACGTTCTGCAAAGGCAGAGGGTACGTGTCGGCAGAGCGGAACAAACAGCTGAACCAGAATATCATCGGTGTGATTCCTGTTGATTCCATTTATACGCCGGTTCACCGGGTAAATTATGCGGTTGAGAACACGCGTGTCGGACAGATTACTGACTACGACAAGCTGACCCTGGAAGTTTGGACGGATGGTTCTATCAGCCCGGACGAAGCGGTGAGTCTGGCGGCGAAGATTATCAATGAGCATCTGATGCAGTTCATTGACCTCTCGGAAGAAGCAAAAAATGCGGAAATCATGATAGAAAAAGAAGAAGGAAAGAAAGAAAAAGTTCTGGAAATGACCATTGAGGAACTTGATCTTTCCGTCCGTTCCTACAACTGTCTGAAACGCGCGGGTATCAATACAGTGGAAGATTTGACCAACCGCACGGAAGAGGATATGGTAAAGGTAAGAAATCTGGGACGCAAATCTTTGGAAGAAGTCATTGGGAAGCTACATGCGCTTGGCCAATCCTTCTCCAAACGGGAGGACTAATTGGGGAACAGCCCCGTTATTGATTATCAGGAAAAGGAGGTAGTATGAGATGCCGGGAACAAGAAAACTTGGTCGTCCTACCGACCAGAGAATCGCAATGCTCCGGAACCTTGTCACATCGCTTATCGATAATGGCAGAGTGACAACGACCCTCGCGCGCGCGAAGGAAACCAGGTGCATGGCAGAAAAAATGATTACTCTTGGCAAAACCAATACACTACATTCAAGAAGACAAGCGCTTTCTTATATTACGGACAAGGAAGTTGTGTTTAAATTGTTTGATGAAATCGCTCCGAAATATGCGGACCGTCAGGGCGGGTATACCAGAATTATCAAAGCTGGCCCGAGGCGCGGAGACGCGGCGGAGATGGCGATTATTGAATTGGTTTAATAAAAAACCCTTTGCAGCCGTTTACAGGCTGGCAAAGGGTTTTTATTTTGCAAATGAACGTTTCGGCCCGGGTGTATATATAGAATATAGCCCAGGCCTGTTTTGTTTAGTTTGACATTCCGGTGTAGATATCGAATATCCGTTCTGTCGCCTCGTGCCCATAAAAGCCGGGGGAGGCGTAGGTGTTTTGCATCCCGATTCCACTGCAAAGCAGTTCTTCTGTTCCGTCGCGGAGAACGCAAAGGCCGTATTCTCCTTGATCTTCATACGAGCTGCTCTGTCCAGCGGTTATGTGAATGAACCCGCCGGATTTCCTCCGGATGAACACAATGTCGCCATTGGCAAGCTCTGTGGGTGCAAAATCAAAATCGGGACTATCCGTGAGCTTCTGAAATTTTCCGGTTTTGGTATCCGCTTGATAAAGATTGTGCGGCTGCCCGTACCATTTGCTCCACAGGTTCAGCATCGTATTTCCCTCCAAGCAGCTCCTCAGGTCGAGTTCCTCCGTTGCGCTGTAGAGGATTCTGCGGCCGTCGCGCAGCCACAGCGGGGTCATGGCAACGAGGCCCTCCGGCTGCAGCGCGGTAAAGGTATTCGCCTCGATATCTAAAATTCCAGCCGTTTTGTTTTGGTACATTTCCCTGCCTCCGCCGTTGATGAAAGCAACGGCATTGCGGTCCTTCGGGTTCGGTGAGATCTGATTTCGGTAGGCCAGCGCAAAAATGGCAGAGCCATTATACAAACTCTCTTCAGCCTCCATAGAATCGGTCTCCCTTCCACAGGGGATAAAACGGTTGCTTACCGTATCATAAACACCGAAATCAACGCCATCGGCGGTCAGGGAACCGGAGGAAGGCTTCCGCCAGATATATAAAAACCGATTGTCCTCCGAAATTTTGGTTACGCAGGGCCGGTATCCGATTAGGCCCGAGTCGATATCAGATTTGCGGCCTTCCAGGATGACGGTTTCATTTTTACTATGGAAGTTGTACCGGATAATTGCCTGCTCATAACTGAAATGCCCTTCGTCCGTCTCCCAATTTGCCCACTTGCAGGCATAAATATTTTCAGCGGCGTCGCACACAATATTGTCATAGGACGTGTCGTTTTCCAGAAGTGGGTGAGCCATATGGATTGGGGCAAAATACTCATAGAGTCCGGTTTGTGGTCCATAAATCAGGCGTGCGTCAGTCAGCCAGTCATAGGATTCCATAAATACATGGTTATCCGCTTTGTCTGCTACCTTTTGCAGGGAATCATCCGCAAGCGTGTAAACATAGAGGCAGTCATCCATCTCAAACGCAACATAATTACCGCCGCGCGATAGCTTTGGCGACCGTATATTCGGATTTTCTACCAGCTTTTTCTGTGTTCCATCCAATATATTGACGTAATACAGCCCGTCCATACCGACATAAACTGCTGAAGGCGCGTTTTGCGCATCGCGGTGCAAAAGGCCGCTGCCCGCGAACACGCTGGCAGAGGTCAGCAACAGGATTGCCGCAATCGATATGGCGGTGGCGGACTTTTTCATTTTCTTATATAAAAATAAATGCCTCAACCTTTTTTCCACCTCACTTTTTTTCATACTCATTGCGGTTGTCAATAACGGCAGTTTTTTTTCCACCGGTTCAGCCGCTTCCAATATCGTCAGACCATATTTTCGTTTTTCTTCATGGCTCATTTTTTGTACAAGGCGTTCATCCAGAGCCAGTTCGCACTGTTTGTCGATGGCATTTACTAAAATATAGCACAGTGGATTAAACCAATGCAAAGCGGCTATGGCAAGGGAGAATGCTTTTACCCATAAATCGCCGCGTTTGTAATGGGAAAGCTCATGTAAAAATACCATCCGGAGGCATTCGTCGTCCATTTTCCGGGCCGGCAGGATGACACAGGGAGAAAACAGTCCGGTCAGCATGGGGGTATGTATGGCGGGATTCCATTTTAGCCCGACATTTTTTCGAATGTGTAATTCTGATTTGACTTCAAGAAAGATCCGCGTTGTGTTCGCACAGTGGACCGGAGTGCAGAGCGCGGATAACTGACGGTGAAACCGTATTCGTTTCTCAATCCCGAACCCTGTCAATAATAGCAAACCAGCCAGCCAAATCAAAGTGACAATCCGGGTCAAAGAAACAGGTTCTTTTAACGCGGCTGAGATGGGCGCAGCATTTCCAACGCCCGTTTTGGATGACATAGACGGGGCGGAGTAAGCGGTATCCCCTGGTATGGCAGCGTTGCCGCCAGGCGTGAATTGCTGATGGCTCGTTTCAACCTGAGGGCGCGCAGCGGCAGGAATATTGCGGCTATAATGAGACAGGGAAACGGACGGAAACAGGCTCCCTAACGGTAAAGCAAAAACAGAGAGAACCACGGTCAGCGCAATGTAATGCCACCTTTGACTAAAATATTTTTTTGTCAGCGGTTTTAGAACCAGAAGAGACAGGAAAAGGACACTCCCTGCAATCGTCATGGAGAATAGCGTATTAAAAAAACGCATTGATTAAACCTCCTCCAGCCATTTTTTCAATTCCAACAGGTCCTTTTCTGAAATCTGCTTTCCATTATACAGGGCCGATAGGAAACTTTTTACGGAACCACCGTGCATTGTTTGCAGAAATGCGTTTGTCTGGATTTCCTTGTATTGTTCGCGGGAAATCAAAGCGGTATAGGAATTTACCTTTCCCATCTTTTTGAGGGACAGCACCTTTTTCTGTGTCAGCCGTTTGAGTAATGTAAGCACAGTGGTTGGCTTCCAAGAATTTTCTTTGGGAAGAAGTGTTTGCAGCTGGTTCGCGGTAACTGCACCGGACTGGTCCCAGATCAACTCCATAATTGCCATTTCCGCTGCCGAAATTGTCAGCTTGGCTATTAAAATCACGTCCTTTCGAAAAGAAAAAAATGGTTCATCGATGAATTTATCTATATTCTACAATGTGTAGAATATAATGTCAAGGACATTTCTATTACATTTTTATAAAATTATTATAGAAATGTGTTACAAAAAACCATCCGAAGCATCCGGATGGTTTTTTAATAATT
>CABSKZ010000156.1 GCA_902478395.1 uncultured Eubacteriales bacterium
GTGTATAAGAGACAGTGATTATACGGTCCATAAAATGAATATAAATGAATTAACAAGAATGGAGAACGGAATTTTTGGAGGGAGTTTCTAATGTATGTAGTGATTCGTTTAAAACAGGTGATACTGTGGGTATCGGTCAGTATGGCTTTCTTTCTGCTTTGCTGGACGGGTACGAGCTTTGTCAGCAGTGACAGCGCACAGGAGGATGGCGTTTTCCTGCCGGTACTGATGTATCACCATGTGCAAAAAGACGCAAAAGCACAGGGAAAGTTTGTAATAGCCCCCGGTGAACTGGAGCAGGACCTGCAATATCTGCAAAATAATGGTTATACAGCAGTCGTGATTCAGGATTTGGTCGATTATGTCTATCATGGCACAGCGCTTCCGGAGAAGCCCGTCATGATAACGATAGACGATGGATATTTGTCGGTGAAGGAATATATCTTTCCGCTGCTGGAGAAATACCAGATGCGGGCTGTCCTGTCCGTTATCGGAAAATATTCCGATCAATACACAAATATGCCGGATCGGAACGTAGCTTACGCGCACCTGACCTGGGATGATGTGCGGGAACTTTCCGAAAGCGGCGTGTTCGACATTGAGAACCACACATATGACATGCACAAAAACGCGCAGGGACGGAAAGGAAGCATGAAAAAGAGTGGTGAAAGCGCGGAGGAATATAGGAAAAATCTGCAGGAGGATTTAAGTAAAGTTTCGACATTGGTGGAGCAGAGTACAGGGAGAAAACCGGTTTGCTATACCTATCCATTTGGGTTCTTTTCAAAGGAATCAAAGGAAGTCGTGAAAGAGATGGGATTTCTGGCAAGCCTGTCCTGCAATGAGGGCGGCAATTACATCACCAGGGATCCGGAATGCCTTTATTTGATAAAACGGTATAACAGGCCGCATGGCAAAAGCGCGGAAGAAATTTTAAAGCAAATGAAATAGAAACAGGTCCCGCCGTTGTTTGAAAGCTGCTGGGGCCTGCTTGTTGCATTAAATTTTAAGGATGCCCTCACGTTCGAAGGCAGAGATGATTTGCTGCGCATAAATTTGGTGGCCGCGGTCATTGACATGCCATATATCGTCGTACAGGTAGGAAGCGTGTTCTGGTACGGGAATTTGGGAGAGCACTTCCCGCATTGCCAGATTCGCGTCAATAACAAAGGTTCCGGTATCTGCTGCCGCCTGTTTTCCGGCTGCAACATACGCCTCATAATCTGTGCCCGTACACTTGCTTTCCTGACTGCCTAGTATGGGGGAAACCGTTAAAAGAATCGGTAAGGCCCCCAGATTTTTTGTGCGCCGTATCATTTCTTTCAGCTGTGCACAGCACTCTTGCGGCGTCTGCTCAGAGAGCCAATCGTTGATTGTGTGTGCTTCCAGCAGTACGACGGAAGGCTTACAGTCGGCAACATACCGTTCCCAATACTCTGACAGGTATCGCTTGGAGTTGCAGGAGCCAATGCCGCAGTTTAGTACAGCGTATTTTCCGCAATACGCCTCGATGCGGTATAACAAAACCGTACCGGAAACGGCGCGGATTTCTAACGTGTGGCTTGTGTCTGCCCCAGCGTGAAACGGAATCACACGGAAAGCGTTTGTGTCATCCGACACTTTCAAATCCAGGCGTGCGGCAGAATTTCCATCTATCAGGATTTCCGCCTCACTTTCAGCTGTCTGGCAGCGCAGTTCAATCCGGAGAAAAGCGAATGGCGTGTTTATGGATAGGGGCCGTTTTTCAATCATCGCACAGCCGTTGATAAACGCAATTCCTTCCTGGCGGGCGAGGTTCTCTGCCTGAAACTCTTTTGCGGAGGAGTTGGTTTTCTGATTGACTGCGTTCCGCACCAGGGATACGTAGGACGGGGGTGAAAAGGGAGCGAGCCGCAAATCGCCGTTTATGACGGCGGGCGTAAAGCTTTCCAAAAGCTGGCTGGCTCCCTGTCCCCACGTGTGGGAATCGCCGGTACAGCAGATGGTTTTCAGCATAGATATTACCTCCAGTAGCAGAAGCGTCCTTTGTTTTTGAACGAGTATATCATAAAATGTAATATCTTGCAAGTAATTCGAGCTGGAATTCTTGACAAAGGCTTTCAAAAGATGATATACTAGTTCCATTCTATTCAATAGAATGGCGGAATTTTTTTTACATGCTGCGGAAGCACCCCGGTCTTTATTAAATGTGGGATTTTGTTGGAATGATACGGGGAGAAGCCTTGTTTGATAATCGGGTAAAGTACAGAAGGAAAGGCTTGAGATTATGCCAAAATTTTTTGTGGAACCGGAGCATATTGATGGGGATACCGCAAAAATTTATGACGGTGATGTAAATCATATCACAAAAGTGTTGAGATTGTCCCCAAAAAGTATTATAATGATATGCGATGGAAAAGGATACGATTACCGGGCGGAAATAACTGGAATTGATAAGACTTGTGTAACGCTGAGGCTGTTGGAAAAACTGCCGTGTGAGACGGAACCGGGCGTCCGGGTGACACTGTTTCAAGGAATTCCTAAGGCCGGAAAAATGGAATATATTATTGAAAAATGCGTGGAACTCGGCATCAGCAGGATTGTTCCGGTCATAACCAGCCGTACGGTTGTGAAGCTTGGCGACAAAAAAGCCGAAGACAAGAAGCTTGCCCGCTGGCGCAAAGTCGCGGCAGAAGCCGTCAAGCAATGCGGAAGAGGCATCATTCCTGAGGTGGGCGATGTCGTCACGCTGAAAGAGGCTGTTTCACTGATAACCGGTATCGATTTGGTCTTGGCACCATATGAAAATGAGAGGGAAACGCCGCTGAAACAAGTGCTTTCCGCAAACCGTAATGTACATTCGGTAGGTTTTTTTGTTGGTCCGGAGGGCGGCTTTGAAGAAGAAGAAATAAATCTGCTGCAAGCTGCCGGCGCAAAGCGTGTAACGCTTGGAAAACGCATTTTGCGGACGGAGACTGCTGGACATACGGTTTTGACTGCGGTCATGTATGAACTGGACGAGCTGCAGTAATAGCACATTTTAATTGGTAGTAATTTTAAATTTATATATATCTATTCATTTCAACAGGAGAGTGGTAAAATGGCTAAGGTTATGACGAAGGAAAGAAAAGAACAGCTTTCCAACAGGCTGGTGCTGAATTTCGGGATTTTGCTTGGCGCGGCACTTATTATGCTCTACGTGTTCAATGCCCTCCGCAGCAGTTTCGCGAATACGACGTTTCTGGTTTTGTTGGTGCTGGGAATTGTGGGTGTCGCTGGCGCAGTTGTATTTTTTGTATTAGGAAAACTGAAATACCCAAAAATGAAAAACTACAGTGCGGTTTTTCTCGGTGTTGCCATCGGCTGCGCATTGCTCTATCTTTCTAAGTTCAGCTTCATACCGTATTACAGCAAAACGGTTGCCGTCGTAACAGTGTACATTGCAATGGCGGTTTATTTCATCGTTTTGGCTATTATCACTTCCGTTCAATTGAGAAAACCGGTGGTTGAGGAAAAAGCAGCACAGGAACTGGACTCAAGACGGAGGAGAAAAAAGAAGAAAAAGAAAAAATAAGAAGGTATAGGAAGGTATATTTACAAAAGCAAATTCATTAACAAGGAGAAAAACATGTTTGATTTTAAGTATATTCAGGAAACAGACCCGCAGATTGCGGAGGTTATAGAGCAGGAAATCGGCCGCCAAAACCGCAATATTGAACTGATTGCCTCTGAAAACTGTGTAACCGAGGCCGTGATGGCCGCAATGGGTTCTCCGCTCACAAACAAATATGCGGAGGGCTATCCAGGCAAGCGGTACTATGGCGGATGCGAATATGTGGACGTGGCGGAGAATTTGGCCCGTGAGCGCGCGAAGGAACTGTTTGGCGCGGAGCATGCCAACGTTCAGCCGCATTCTGGCGCACAGGCAAACATGGCAGTGTTTTTCGCGGCAATGCAGCCGGGAGATACATATCTTGGGATGAACTTGTCCCACGGCGGTCACTTGAGCCATGGAAGCCCAGTAAACATTTCGGGTAAGTATTTTAACGTCGTTCCGTATGGTGTTGATGAGAAGACACAGATGATAGACTATGAAGCAGTCCGCGCACTGGCGAAGGAGCATAAGCCAAAGTTGATTCTGGCAGGGGCGAGCGCATATCCGCGGAAAATAGATTTTGAGAAATTTGCGGAAATCGCCAAGGAGGTCGGCGCGTACCTGATGGTAGATATGGCGCATATTGCGGGCCTTGTTGCGGCGGGGCTGCACCCAAGCCCAGTGCCGTACGCCGATTTTGTAACCACGACGACACATAAGACACTTCGCGGCCCGAGAGGCGGCATGATTCTCTGCAAGGAAGAACACGCGAAAATGATTGACAAAGCCATTTTCCCGGGCATCCAGGGCGGCCCGTTGATGCACGTCATCGCGGCGAAGGCCGTCTGCCTGAAGGAAGCGTTATCTCCGGCGTTTAAAACGTATCAGCAGCAGGTGTTGAAAAATGCACAGGCATTGTCTGAAACGCTGATTGGAGAGGGAATGCAGCTGGTGTCTGGCGGGACGGACAATCATCTGATGTTGGTTGATCTGACCAATCTGGATGTGACTGGAAAAGACGCAGAAAAGATGCTTGACGAGGTGCGCATTACTGTTAATAAGAATACAATTCCGTTTGAAACCAGAAGCCCGTTTATCACGAGCGGCATCCGCATTGGTACACCAGCATCCACGACGCGTGGAATGACGGAGGAGGACATGCGGGAAATTGGGAAGCTTATTAAACTGACGATTGCTGATTTCGAAAATAGTAAGGAAGAGGTTGTTAACAGGGTTGACGCGCTTTGTGCGAAATACCCGCTTTACCGATAAACCATTCATTCACGAACCGCCGGATATCCGGTAAAAGGAGGTACTGACATGACGAAAACTATGGATTACTACTGTGACGGAGTACAGGATTACAGCAGAAAGATGATGAAGAAACTGTCGATTTACGATGTGGGAGTCATTAAGTATGTATGCTTCGTATTTGGGATGCTGTTCGCAACCTGGTTCCCGAATTTTACGAAGAAATGCAAGACGCTTTTCGTGGTGGTCGGAGTAATACTGATGGTGCCGGTCGTAATTAAGGCGGTCAATACGTTTAAAGAAGTATTTAAGTACAAATGGTGGTAATAAAAAACCGGCGCGGACCTGTCCGCGCCGGTTTCAGCGTGTCGAAAAAGTCGACACGCTTCAAGTCGAAATCTGTATTCGACATCTTTCGCTTAGGATATTTGCTTTTGTTTAAGTGTAGTTACCGGGTGATAGACGGATGGCCAGTGCTGACTTGCTGCGATAAAAGCGGCAGACGCCGCTTGCGTTCATACGAACGCTAACGCGTCCAGCCCCTGCTACTCTGTATCACGAACTCTAAGAACCAAGCGTCGCATTCTGCTCGCTTCGCTTAAGAGTTCAGTGTTAAGGAGCGGTTTTTCCGGCACATGTCCGGAAAAACCGCAATCTCAAGTCAAAGGGGATTCCCTTCTGACAACTCCTAGTTTTTTGCATAATTTCTGTTTTTTTTTGTAGTCTAAAGACCGTTATTGTGTTACCTGACTATGCAGAAATATTCTTTGTAACAGGCTCTTTTCTCGGAGAAAGCGCAATTTCTCCTGCCTTTTGCAGTGCGAGTTTGGTAACGACTGGGCCAATCAGTTCATAAATGAGGGTTCCGCAGAGAATAATGGCACGGATTGTAGCGCCATATTCGGGGACGACTGTTGTTGCGACAAGCGATAATCCAATTGCGACACCAGCCTGTGGCAGGAGGGAAAAACCCAGATATTTTATAACATTGGGCTCTGCCTTCATCAGTCTGCCGCCCAGAGCTGCGCCGCCAATTTTTCCAGCGACGCGCAGCACCAGATAGATTACCCCAACCAGGCCGATTGTGGAAAGTACGGTAACGTCCAGTTCAGCTCCCGAAACCACGAAAAACATGAGGTAAATCGGCGGCGTGACAGCCTCCGATATTTTCATCACCTCGTTGCTTTCTTTGCTGACGTTGACGAATACGGAACCAAGCGCCATGCACAGCAGCAGGGAGGAAAGCCCCAGCAGGTCTGCGAGGGCGACGGCCAGAAAGACAAAGCCGACAATGATACTCAAGCGGTTTCCAGGTTTTTTGAAAAATTTGAGCGGCACGAGCATGAGCCATCCGAGGATAAAACCAATTCCAAGTGCCCCGATAATCTCAATGATTGGCTGGATAATCGACATTATGATGTTACTGTTTCCTGTTCCGGTTATCATGGTCGCGATGGCGACGCAGATGCCGAATGCCATCAGCGCGATGGCGTCGTCCACCGCAACGACCGTCAACAGCGTACTGGTGACCGGCCCTTTGGCCTTGTACTGGTTCACGACCATAATCGTTGCTGCCGGCGCTGTTGCAGCAGCTATCGCGGACAGAACGAGCGCAAACGGCAAATCAAAACCGAAGGCAATCAGTCCCAGAAAAACGAGCAACACGGCACCGCAGGCCTCGAATATCGCGATGACAATCGGCGTCATACCAATTTTTTTGAGGTATGAGAGCTTGAATTCACTTCCGATTGAAAAGGCGATAAATCCAAGCGCAATTTCTGAAATCAAATCGAGATTTGAAAGCATATCCTTCGGGATGAGTTTGAAACAGCAAGGGCCGATAACCAAGCCGGCTATCAGGTAGCCTGTGACATTCGGAAGCTTGACCAGCTTGACCAGCCTGCCAAACAGCATCCCGGAAAAAATAATAATTGCAAGAGTTCCAAGTGTACCAAAGTTCATTTTATTCTTCCACCGTTCCTTCGATAAAATTAATCGGAACCCCAAAAAGAATTCCAGTGTTGGGCTTTTCGATTCCGCCAGTCAC
>CABSKZ010000157.1 GCA_902478395.1 uncultured Eubacteriales bacterium
GCTTTCAGCAGCACCTTTTCTGGCAACAACCTTTCCACGAATCTCGCGCATTTCATCATTATTCCTGGTACGATAATTAATTTTTTCCTAAAAAGCATTTTTATGGCATATTCCGCGACTTTTCTACTTTCTAATCCTTTGACACTGAAGGTAACATCAGCTGTTTTGTCAAATTCTGTGCGAACTGGGCCTGGGCACAGAACGCTGACGGATACCATACTATTTTCTCGTCTTAATTCTTCATAGACAGCCTCCGTTAGACGCAACACATATGATTTGGTGGCATAATACGCTCCAAGCAGCGGGCCTGGTAAAAATGCGGCAGAAGACGCTACATTCAATATCATACCGGAATTTCTTTTTTTGAAGTCACGCAAAAACAGCTTTGTCAAAATATGCACCGCTGTGATATTGACACGAATCATATTCAGTTCCCGTTTCATATCCGTCTCATGGAACGCTCCAAACATTCCGAAACCGGCATTATTCACTAATATGTCAATCTTGTCTGCTTTTACCTGATCATACAAGTCGAAACAGGCCTGTTCCTTTGACAGGTCAGCACAAATAATTTGAACCTCTGTTCTCAGCTCACTTTGCAGTTCTTCCAGCCGTTCGCGGCGGCGAGCAACTAAAATCAGACTGTATCCCATCTGAGAAAGCACACGCGCCATATCACGTCCAATACCGGAACTCGCACCTGTAATTAATGCCTTCATCTGCTCTCCTCCACCGTTTTCAGTAGTTCCCATGCTTCCGGCCTGAAACCGACCAAAACGGTGTCATCCGCAATAACCAGTGGACGCTTCACTAACATACCATCCGTCGACAAAAGCTGTATCTGTTCTTGTTCTGTCATTTTCGGCAGTTTATCTTTCAACCCCAGCTCTTTGTACAGCATTCCGCTGGTATTAAAAAATTTCTTAACAGGGAGGCCGCTCTTGGCAATCCATTCGGTCAGCTCTTTTTCTGTGGGGTTCTGCTCCTTGATATGCCTGTCCTCAAATAGAACCCCATTTTCCTCCAACCATTTTTTGGCCTTTTGACAGGTACTGCATTTTGGGTATTCCACAAACAAAATTTTCATATTGTACACCCTTCCGTCATTCTGGATTATGCTGCTCTAAATTGCTGCTTCGACTGCAACGCCCTGTTCCAGCGCATCTTTCAACTTGATGATTCGCTGATTCCGGCTGCCTCGGAATTTCAACGTCAGGTCACGCTGCGACAAATCGAATTTGCCGTCTATTAATAGATCGGACAGGGAAAGTAATTCAGCCCATGCCGGATTTTGTTTACTTCCCTCCCGCAGCTGCTCAAATGTATACCCGGAAAACACAACAATATTCAGACCCATATTCCGCACTTTTTTTGCAAGTTCGCACATTGCCTCCGCTTGGCAGAATGGCTCACCGCCCGACAACGTAACACCGGACAGCAATGGATTTTTTTTCATATCCTCAACAAGCTTATCGACGCTGCACAGAAATCCGCCTCCAAAATCATGTGTGCCGGGATTGTGACAGCCCTTGCAATGGTGCGGGCATCCCTGAGCAAAAACTGTATAGCGGATGCCGGGACCGTCCACGATAGACTCCTTTATCACTCCTGAAAGCCGAAGCTCCAACCGAAAGACCTCCTAACCAATCTTCATCTGGTGTTAAGACAGCGTTTCCATTTCGCCGCCGATTGTATGCTTGACGCGGTCGTTGACTTCCGCCCGTTTCGCATCGTTAAAGCGGTCCAGCGTCCCGACTAGGTAACCGGTGATTCTCCGAATCCGTTCAAAGCCGATATCACCCTCATCTTCTTTCCGGCCACAGCGCGGGCATTCGTTGTTGATGATACCATTATAGCCGCAGAGTGGGTCACGATCAATCGGGTGGTTAATGGAGCCATAGCCGACGCCTGCTTCTTTCATACCGCGGATAATACTTTCAAACGCATCCAAATTCTGCGCTGGGTCACCGTCCACCTCAACATAAGTAATATGTCCGCCGTTCGTCAATTCATGGTACGGTGCTTCAAGCTTAATTTTTTCATAGGCTGAGATTGGGAAGTACACCGGGATATGGAAAGAATTTGTATAATATTCACGGTCCGTGATTCCTGGGATTTCGCCGTATTTTTTCTTGTCTATCCGGATAAATCTTCCGGATAGCCCTTCCGCAGGCGTTCCGAGCGTCGAGAAGTTCAGACCATATTTTTGGCAAGCCAAATCGGTCTTGTTTCTAATAAAGCCAACTATTTTCAGCCCAAGTTCCTGAGCCTCGGCGCTCTCGCCATGGTGGACGCCAATCAGAGCCTTGAGGCACTCTGCCAATCCGATGAAACCAACCGAGAGCGTTCCGTGTTTGATAACCTCGCGGATTTCATCATCGTATGACAGCTTTTCGGAGTCCAGCCATATTCCCTGCCCCATTAAAAACGGGAAGTTTTTGACTTTCTTTTTTGCCTGGATTTCAAACCGTTCCATCAACTGTTCAATTACAAGGTCCGTTAGCTTGTCCAGATTTTGAAAGAACAAGTTCAGGTCGCCTTTCGCTTCAATACCAAGACGCGGCAGATTGATAGACGTAAAACTCAGATTGCCGCGGGAACCAACTACCTGGCGCGATTTATCATATTCGTTGGCGATAACCCTAGTCCGGCAACCCATATAAGCAATTTCTGTGTTGTGGTCGCCTTCTTTATAAAATTGTAGATTGAACGGTGCATCAATAAATGAAAAGTTCGGGAACAGGCGTTTTGCAGAAACACGGCAGGCCAGTTTGAATAAATCGTAATTTGGGTCGCCCTCGTTGTAGCTTATCCCTTCCTTTACTTTAAATATATGAATTGGGAAAATCGGCGTTTCTCCATTTCCAAGCCCAGCTTCATGGGCAAGGAGGACATTCTTCATGACCATGCGGCCTTCGCTTGAGGTATCGGTTCCGTAGTTAATGGAGCTGAACGGAATCTGTGCGCCCGCACGGGAATGCATGGTGTTCAGGTTATGGATAAACGCTTCCATCGCCTGATAGGTCTCGCGATCTGTTTCTGCCAATGCCTTCCGTTTTGTAAATGCCAGCACCTCTTCCAGTTTATCATCTGGAATGATTGCTTTCAGCTTGTCTAAAATGAGTTCGTGATAGCCGTTGTTATCATCAAGCACCGGAACCAACCCATTATCCTGCCTGATTTCATCCATCATCGCCCTTATCTGCGGCTCCATGTCCTGTTTGCCCGTCGCAAATTCAGCTGCTCTGGCTAAGTTTTCACGGTATTTCCGAATGTAGGACTTGGCTACCCCTTTTGCCATCCCGTAATCAAAGTTCGGGATGCTCTGTCCGCCATGCTGGTCGTTCTGGTTCGACTGAATTGCAATACATGCAAGAGAAGAATAGCTTGTGATATTTTGCGGTTCGCGAAGGCATCCATGCCCAGTAGAAAAACCGCCGTCAAACAGCTTTTCAATATCAATCTGGCAGCAGGTTGTTGTCAACGTCAGAAAGTCCAAATCGTGAATGTGGATATCCCCTGCCTCATGCGCTTCGGAGTGCTTTGGGTTCAGCACCCACATTTTATTGAACTGTTTCGCCCCTTCAGAACCGTATTTGAGCATAGTGCCCATGGCAGTATCGCCGTCAATATTGGCGTTTTCACGTTTGATATCGTTCTCTTTAGCGGATTTAAAGGTCAAATCCTCATATATCTTCATCAGGCGGGTGTTCATTTCACGTGCCTTGTTCCGTTCTGCACGGTATAGTATGTAACGCTTTGCCGCCTCCGAAAAACCGTTTTCAATCAAAATTTCCTCCGCAGCGTCCTGAATCTGCTCCACGCCCGGCGTTTCCGTATGTTGTTTATTCTCAAGATAGTCTACGACCTGTGCAGTCAGCCTGAGCGCCGATACATAATCGTCGCTTCCGCTGGCTTTGATTGCCGCAAACAACGCGTCTGTAATTTTCACCGCGTTAAAGGGGACTGTCCTGCCATCACGTTTTACAATCGAACTAATCATCTTTCCGGCTCCTTTTCTTATCTATCTGTTTTCTATTTCTGTCTTTTCACAAAAAAATCCCACCGGACAAGGCGGGATTTTTGCTTCCTTAAAATGCCTCCTGCTGTTGTCATCGCCTTGCAGGGCACATTATATCACAGACTAAATATGGTGTCAATATTAAAATTTAATCTTTTCAAACAACTATATCTTGTGGTGTGTCACATTTTGTTACCAGCGTACTTTTCCAGCAATTCTTCTTTTAATTTCCACAAATTCGAAGACAAATCGACATAATACTTATGAGGGTATTCAAACCGCTTTACTTCCTCCCAAAGTTTATCAATTTGTTCCGCGCAGTACGTTTTCAGTTCATGTACATCTGGGCTTTCATATACGCAATTGCCCTTATCAAATATCTGGACCAGCATTTTTTTTGCGCAGAAGTTGGTCAGTTTTTTTCGTTTCCAGGTATGCTCCGGATCAAAAATTTCATACGGCTGCGTGTCGTCAATCTCTTCGTCGTGCAGTGTGATAACATCGGCAATCGCCTCCCCGCTTTCACGCGAATACAGCCGCCAGACCTGCTTAAATCCAGGATTTGTAATTTTGCTGGTGTTTTCGCTCACCTTGATTTTCGGCACGATTTCTCCGTCTGTCTCCACAGCCGCCAGCTTATAAACGCCGCCGAATACCGGTTCGCTGCGTGAAGTGATCAGCCGTTCACCCACGCCGAACATATCAATTTTCGCTCCCTGCACCAGCGTATCGCGGATAATGTATTCATCCAGTGAATTAGACGCTGTAATGGTACAGTCCTCAAAGCCCGCTTTATCCAGCATCTTCCGGACTTTTTTCGTCAGGTAGGCAATGTCACCACTGTCTATCCGTACCCCCTTTGGACGGAAGCCCTTCGGGACGACCACTTCATTGAAAACCCGGATGGCATTCGGAATACCGGACTTCAAAACGTTGTAAGTGTCTACCAAAAGCAAGCAATTATCCGGGTATATCTCTGCATAGGCCCGGAATGCCTCATATTCTGAATCAAACAGCTGAACCCAGCTGTGTGCCATCGTTCCAAGTGCCGGAATGCCATAATTCCGATCTGAAATCGCGCAGGCTGTCCCGCTGCATCCGGCAATATAAGCCGCGCGCGCACCGAAAATCGCGCTGTGGTATCCCTGTGCCCGGCGGGAACCAAATTCCATAACCGCCCTACCCTCCGCGGCACGTACAATCCGGTTTGCTTTTGTCGCAATCAGCGATTGGTGGTTAATTGTCAGCAGAATCATAGTTTCTACAAACTGTGCTTCAATAATGGGGCCTCGTACGGTTACAATGGGTTCCATCGGAAAAATAGGAGTTCCTTCCGGAATTGCCCATACATCACAGGAAAATTTGAAATTTGAGAGATATTCCAAAAATCCCTCAGAAAATATCCTTTTGCTGCGAAGATACGCAATATCCTCTTCATCGAAACTCAGGTTCTTAATGTATTCAATTAGTTGCTCTACCCCCATCATAATCGCAAAACCGCCGTCGTCCGGGACCTTTCGGAAGAACATGTCAAAATATGCGATTTTATCCTGATATCCCTTCAGAAAGTAGCCGTTCGCCATGGTAAACTCATAAAAATCCACCAGCATCGTCAGATTTACTTTTTCCAGCATACCCCACCAGACCTTTCCGTACTTGATGCAAAATTTGCCGGCATTCTTTCATTGCTAAGCCGGCAACTCTGTTTATTATACACCAATCTCTTCAGGAATTCCACAAATTTTTCAATTTTTTTTGCAAAACCCCTTTTCATTTCTGAAAATTATGTTATAATAAATGCAATAGAAGAACAAAAGCTAATTTTGGCTTTTGCCCTTTGTTTGCATTTTATCCAATGGGTGTAATGATGCAGTTGTAAGACAAATGAATAGGCAGTGAAACATGTGGGGTGTCGGACGCATAAGAACGATGGTGCGTGTCGGCGCTTTTTCTCGCTTTACATAAAGAATCTGAACCGTTATACTGAAAGCTGGCATAACGGGCGGAAAGGGAGGGTGATAAATGTCCAAGGAAATCATCAGATTGGAAAACATCACAAAAAATTTTGGCGAAGAGGATATTTTGAAAAACGTCAGTGTGGAGTTTGGCCGACACGAATTTGTCACGATTTTAGGACCGAGCGGTTGTGGAAAGACAACGCTTCTTCGGCTGATAGGCGGATTTGAGAAGGCTACGGAGGGCAGGATTATTTTTGACGGGAAGGATATTACCAACCTGCCTCCTTATAAACGCCGTGTCAACACTGTTTTTCAAAAATATGCTCTTTTTCCGCATATGAACGTTTTTGACAATGTTGCCTTTGGTCTTACTATCAAAAAAATGGATAAAAAGACAATCTCCGAAAAGGTCAGTGAGATTCTGCGTCTTGTGAATCTGAAGGGGTTTGAGAAAAGGAACATCGACTCGCTTTCCGGCGGTCAGCAGCAGCGCATCGCAATCGCCAGAGCGCTGGTAAACGAGCCGGAGGTGCTTCTTCTGGACGAGCCGCTCGGTGCGCTCGATTTAAAACTCCGCAAGGACATGCAATTGGAGTTGAAAAAAATTCAGACTGCCCTGGGCATTACCTTTATTTATGTAACGCATGACCAGGAGGAAGCCCTTACCATGAGTGACGAAGTAATCGTATTAAACGAAGGGGAAATCCAGCAGAAGGGGACGCCTGTCGATATCTATAATGAACCAAAGAACGCGTTTGTCGCGGATTTTATTGGAGAAAGTAATATATTTGACGGCATCATGAAAAAAGATTTTTTGGTGAATCTCGGCGGTCTCGATTACGAATGTCTCGACAAGGGCTTTGCCCCTGGCGAAGAGGTCGACGT
>CABSKZ010000158.1 GCA_902478395.1 uncultured Eubacteriales bacterium
ATAATATCTTGTAAAGCATAAATTGGGGGATGCGTTTATGGAAATTGAACGGAAGTTTCTAATTGATTCCTTTCCGGATTTGCCGCTTATCGAACAGGCGGTTTGCTATCAGGGTTACCTGAGTGTGCGGCCGGTTGTCCGGATCCGAAAAAAGGTAGACGGAGATATCACAACCTATAAACTTTGTTTTAAAGGAAAAGGGACGATTGCGCGGCAGGAAGTGGAGCTGGATATTACAGAAGAGGTTTACGAACAGCTTGTGGAACTGCTGCCGGGTGCTCCGGTCCGCAAGGACTACCGGGTGTACCGCCTGCCGGGCGGCGAGCGGCTGGAGTGCAGCCTGGTCGACCCGGGGGAACCAACAGAATTTATGTATGCCGAGGTGGAATTTGCAACGTTGGAAGAGGCGCGGAGGTTCTCTCCGCCGGGGTTTCTTAACCGGGAGGTGACGGAACAGCCTGGGTACAGCATGGGCAGTTACTGGTCGAGAAAGTATCCTCCCGCCTGCTCAGAACAACAGACGGATTAAGGAGCGTGTGTATGGCGGAACAAATTCTTTCGCTGATGCCATTTTCCGAGGCGCAGAAAAGACGATTGGAACGACTGGCGCCCGGCTCCGGCATTGTGTACGGCACCCGGGAATCTGTGACGGAGGAACAGGTCCGGCAGGCGGATATCATTTTGGGGAATCCGCCCGCCTGCATGCTGCGCCATGCCGGGCGCCTCAAATGGCTGCAGCTGCAATCCGCTGGTGCGGACGCTTATCTGACAGACAACATATTGCGGCCTGAAACGCTGCTTACAACTGCCAGAGGTGCATATGGCCCCGCGGTTTCGGAGCATATGCTTGCCATGCTGTTAGCATTGTTCAAAAAACTGCATTTATACTGGGGTAACCAGCAAAAAGGCTGCTGGCAGGATGAAGGGAATGTCCGTTCTATTTGTGGATCCACGGTCCTGATTGTTGGTTTGGGCGATATCGGGTGCGCGTTTGCGGAACGGATTCACGCGCTCGGCGGAACGGTAATTGGAATAAAAAGGCGGTTAACTGCGAAACCTTCTTATGTGGATGAACTGGCAGCTGTATCAGAAATGAGAAACAAGCTGCCATATGCCGATGTGGTTGCCAATGTCCTTCCGGCGACGCCGGAAACAGCCCGGCTGTTCAACAGGGAACTGTTTGGACTAATGAAGCCGGGGGCGGTTTTTATCAACGCCGGGCGCGGCTCTACGGTTGACCACAATGCGTTGGCGGACGCTTTGTATTCAGGACATTTATCCGGCGCTTGCCTTGACGTAACGGAACCGGAGCCGCTGCCTTGCGGCCACATTCTGTGGAAGGCTCCGAATCTGCTGATAACCCCTCATTCAGCAGGCGGGACACATCTGCCGGAAACCTTTTTCCGGGTTGCGGAGATTGTCTTTGATAATCTGATATCATACCGGGAGCGGAAAGCGCTGAGAAATGTTGTGCACGGTTTGGATTCAGGCGGAATAAAATAAACTGAATGAAAATATCGTTGGTGAGGGCCGGACGGGGCATCGCCCCTGCCTGAATACACAGGGAGGTTATCTTCTGCTTGTGAGGTTAAAATTCCAATGGTTGAAAAGGATGGTAATGGATGGAACGAAGTCTGCAAAATAAATTTGAACAGATTGCGCCGATGATTGGCAATACACCGCTGCTGGAAATCCGGTTCCGGTTTCATGGAAAGGAGAGGAGAATCTTCGCAAAAGCGGAGGCATACAACCTTACCGGCAGCATTAAGGATCGTGTCGCGCACTATGTGCTGAAAAAGGCGTATGAAGAAGGGCACATCAGGCCGGGAGAAATTATTGCGGAAGCAACGAGCGGGAATACAGGCATTGCGTTTTCTGCTCTGGGAAGCTATCTTGGGCATCCGGTGGTTATTTATATGCCGGATTGGATGAGCCGGGAGCGCATTGCCCTGATGGAGAGTTTCGGTGCGCAGGTTCATTTGGTTTCGCGCGAGGAGGGCGGCTTTCTTGGCTCTATTGAATTAACAGAGCAGCTTGCGCGGCAGGGCGGGGTTTTTCTCCCGAAACAGTTCTCCAATGAGGACAATGTAGAGGCTCACTACCTTACAACGGGGGAGGAGATTGTACGCCAGCTCGAAGCGATGGGACTGCAGGCGGATGGCGTGGTCGCGGGCGTGGGCACCGGCGGAACGGTAATGGGAATCGGCAGGCGGCTGCGGGATAAGAATCCGGCTTGCCGGGTATATCCGCTGGAACCCTCTAACTCGCCGACGCTTTCCACAGGCTATAAGGTAGGGCAGCACAGAATCTATGGTATTTCAGACGAATTTATCCCGAGTATTTTGAAGCTGGACCAGCTAGACGATGTCATTTCTGTTGACGACGGGGACGCAATTCTCATGGCGCGGATGCTGTCAGAACAGCTTGGAATCGGCGTGGGCGTGTCCTCCGGCGCAAATTTCATCGGCAGCGTCATGGCACAGGAGAAGCTGGGGGATGAAAGCGTGGTCGTAACGGTTTTTGCCGACGACAACAAGAAGTACCTGTCGACGGATTATGCAAGACCGCAGGAAGCAAGGGAAGGGTATTACTCCGCACAGATTGAACTGGAGGACATCTTTGTCCATAGGTAATTTCTGCTGAACAACGGTCTGATACCCCCCCTTTGACGGCATTTGTTTTTATACGCAATGATATTGCTGTTTTTCACAGCATTGGCTGACAGGCTGTGTATGCAAACGGAACCCTTTTTATGATTTAACAGCGAAAGCGGAGGTTCAAATGGATAACCAAAGAAAACTGGAGACGGTACGGCTCGACGACGAAAACAGCGCGCTGGTGATTCTGGACCAGACGCGTCTTCCGTCAGAAACCGTGTACCTGCATCTGAAAGAACTGGAGGAATTTTGGCACGCGATTCGGAGTCTACAGGTAAGGGGGGCGCCGGCCATTGGCGTTGCGGCGGCCGCAGGGCTTTACCTGGCGGCAAAAGCGGTGTCCGCGGCAGATTTTGACGCATTTTATGCAGAATTTCAAAAGGCGAAGGACTACCTTGCCACGGCGCGGCCGACTGCGGTTAATCTATTTTGGGCACTGGACCGCATGGAATGGGTGGTGCTGGAAAACCAGGACAAGACTGTCCCTGAAATTAAGAAGCGTTTAAAATCGGAGGCGGAAGCAATCCGCAATGAGGATATCGAGAACTGCCGTAAAATTGGGGAATATGGATTGGAGTTGCTCCGCCCGGGTATGGGAATCCTCACGCACTGCAACGCCGGCAGGCTGGCGGCGGTGGAGTACGGGACAGCCACCGCACCGATTTATATAGGACAGGAACGAAACTACAACCTGAAAGTGTTTGCGGACGAAACCCGTCCGCTGCTGCAGGGGGCGCGGCTCACAGCGTTCGAACTGCAGCAGGCCGGAGTCGATGTTACGCTGATATGCGATAATATGGCTTCCAGCGTCATGAAGAACGGATGGGTACAGGCAGTGTTTGTCGGCTGTGACAGGGTAGCGGCAAATGGAGACACGGCAAATAAGGTCGGAACTTCGGGCCTGGCTGTGCTGGCAAAGCACTACAACATTCCGTTTTATGTATGCGCGCCGGCCGCGACCATTGATATGGCCTGTGCGGCGGGACGCGACATCTGCATCGAACAGCGGGACGGCGGGGAAATTACCCATATGTGGTATGAAAAGCCTGTTGCGCCGGAGCGGATAGCGGTTTATAATCCGGCGTTCGACGTAACGGACCATACATTGATTACCGCCTTTGTGACGGAACGCGGCGTTATGCGACCTCCGTTCGATGAGGCGTTTAAGAAGCTGTTTTCCGCTAACGCAGAGGGGTAACCGCCCTTCTGCTTTTTTTGTTTAACAGAATTGCAAGCCTGCCGCGCAAAAAGTTTGAGAAAAAGACGAGCGGGATGCACAGCAGGAACCACAGCAGCGTGTAGGGCAGGCAGATTTGCCCCAGCAGGTGCAGCGGCAGGGCGGAATAGTCCCACACATTCAGCCGGAATATTAAATTGACTACAACGCCTGCCGCGAATTCAATCACAGTAATAGAAAGACAGCCAGCAAGGCATTTTTTCCAAAGCCGCCACGTGGGAAAACGCTGGCAGAGGTGGTAAAATACCATGAAACAGAGGCCTCCGGTCAGCATCATGCTCCAGTGCGTATAGCCCCGCCACAGAATTTCCAAAAGCGCATAGCCTACGCCGCCGATGGTGTACACCGCTCCATATTCTTTTAGCTTATACATGACATCACCCAGCATTAGGGTGTGTTTTTTTATCCTTTTTATGTGCCGGATTCCATAAATTTAGCTGAATAATATGTGTATTTTTGGGGAACGCCGTCAGCTGATTACCTGAAGTTTCCGCCCGTAAAATGATGGACAATCGAGCCGGAATGTGGTATAATTCTTTATATATTGGTGAATTGTACCCTATTTTGTCATGTGTGTCCGAAAAAAGCAGGACTTTTTGAGGACTGGCAACATATATTATATTGTGCTACTATCATTGACTATATGCAAAGCGGATAAAGAAGGTGTGAATTTGAGTCTCAGCGTTGGAATCGATATTGGTTCGACGACTGTTAAGGTCGTCGTACAGGAAGGCAAAAAAACATTGTTCCGGCATTATGAACGGCATTTTTCCCAGGTCCGGCAGAAAACAGCGGAAATTTTAGAGCTTGCAAAGGGGGCTATCGCGGACCGGAGTTTTACGGTGGCGGTTTCCGGTTCAGCGGGTCTGGGGCTGGCGAAGGCGGCCAGGCTGGAATTTATTCAGGAAGTGTTTGCAACCGGCGAGGCTGTCCGGCTGTTTGGAAAGGATATTGATATTGTTATAGAGCTTGGCGGTGAGGACGCAAAAATTCTCTTTTTGACAGGCGGCCTCGAGGAACGAATGAATGGAACGTGCGCCGGCGGTACGGGCGCGTTTATTGATCAGATGGCGATGCTTCTGGATGTCTCGCTCGACGAGCTGGACGAATTGTCGCTGCAGTATGAAAAGCTGTACCCCATCGCGTCACGCTGCGGGGTGTTTGCAAAATCGGACATCCAGCCTCTTTTGAATCAGGATGCGTCCAAAGCGGATGTGGCGGCCAGTATTTTCCAGGCAGTTGTCGATCAGACCGTGACGGGGCTGGCGCAGGGACGACGGCTGGAAGGAAAAATTGCGTTTTTGGGAGGACCGCTCCATTTCTTCAAAGGCCTGCGGGAGCGGTTTGTGGAATCCCTCGGGCTGACGGAGGAAAACGCGGTGTTTCCCGAATGGGGCCAGTTTGCCGTAGCTTTGGGCGCGGCGATGTATGCGGAAGAGAACGGCAATGCCATGACGTATGACACGCTATTGACCCGTGTCAAGGAGAGTGCCGCGATTACAGGCAGCAGCCATTATCTTGAGCCGCTGTTTGAAAGCGAGGAGGAATATCGGCAGTTTACCCTGCGCCACGCCAAAGCGAATGTGGAAATGGTGCCGCCGGAGAAATATAGCGGCGACGCCTACCTGGGGATAGACTGCGGGAGCACGACGATTAAGCTGGTGCTGATTGGGCAGGAGGCCCAGATTTTGTACCAGTTTTACGGCTCGAACCGCGGAAACCCCGTGGATATTTTAAAAGACCAGCTGGAGGAGGTGTGGGCGCTCTGCGCCGGGCGCATCCAAATCCGTGCCAGCGTTGTGACAGGCTACGGCGAGGAACTCATCAAAAGCGCTTTCCATATCGACGAGGGGATTGTGGAAACCATGGCGCATTTTAAGGCGACAAAATTCTTTCGCCCAGATGTGGACTTCATTCTCGATATTGGCGGACAGGACATTAAATGTTTCCGCGTGAAGAACGATTCGATTGATTCGATTATGCTGAACGAAGCGTGTTCCTCCGGATGTGGTTCGTTTATTGAGACGTTTGCGCGTTCCATGGGATATGAAATCGAGGACTTCGCGAAGCAGGGCCTGCACGCGAAACGTCCGGTCGATTTAGGGTCCCGCTGTACGGTGTTTATGAATTCCTCTGTGAAACAGGCGCAGAAAGAGGGTGCGGGGGTTGACGACATATCGGCCGGCCTTTCCATGAGCGTGGTCAAAAACGCGATTTATAAGGTGATTCGCGCACACAGTCCGGAGGAATTGGGCGAACACATTGTGGTACAGGGTGGCACGTTTTATAACGACGCGGTTTTACGCAGTTTTGAAAAAGAGCTGGGCCGCGAGGTGGTCCGCCCGGCCATTGCGGGTTTAATGGGCGCGTTTGGAGCGGCGCTGCACGGCCGAGATTTGGGGCTGGAGCAATCCACCGTCATGCGACCGGAGGAGCTGGCAAACTTTACGCATACGGCAAAACAAACAAACTGTGGACTGTGTACCAACAAGTGCAGCCTGACGGTTATTACGTTTGCGGATGGCAAGCGCCATATTTCCGGCAATAAATGCGAGCGGCCTCTGGGCGGAAAAAAGGCGGATGAGATGCCCAACCTCTATGCGTTTAAACGCGAGCGCATTCTGAACCTGAAGCCGGTACAAGGGCCGCGCGGGAAAATTGGTCTGCCTTTGGGGCTGAATATGTTTGAGAACATTTCATTTTGGCATCCATTTTTGTCGGAGCTGGGATTTGAGGTCGTTTTGTCTGACCTGTCGTCGCGGGAGCTTTACCGGAAGGGGCGTTACACAATTCCTTCCGACACCGCCTGCTATCCGGCCAAGCTGATGCACGGACGTATTGAGAATCTGTTGGAAAAAGGCGTGGATACGATTTTTTATCCCTGCCTGACCTATAATTTCGACGAACACAAGGGAGATAACCATTTTAACTGTCCGGTGGTTGCGTA
>CABSKZ010000159.1 GCA_902478395.1 uncultured Eubacteriales bacterium
AAAAGAGTCCTGAAACTGGCAAAGGGTTACCGGGGCGCGAAGAGCAAGCTGTTCCGAACAGCGAAGGAAGCGGTTATGAAATCGCTCTCTTATGCTTATACAGGTAGAAAACAGAAAAAACGGAATTTCTGCCAACTCTGGATTACCAGAATCTCTGCACAGGCAAAAATGAATGGTATGAATTATTCCCAGTTTATGAACGGGCTGAAGAAGGCGGGCATTGAAATGAACCGCAAAATGCTTGCCGAAATTGCCGTGAGCGACAAGGAAGCGTTTGCTGCGCTGGTTGAAAAAGCGAAAGCCAGCTTATAAGGCGGAACAACCGATACCTGTGGTTGTGTTAATTTAGAATGAAAAAGGGTTTTTTGCTAATACTTTTAGTAAAAAACCCTTCAATCATTTTTTGTAAGTTTTCTACCTGTCTGCCGGTAATGTTTCCGGTTGGACAGATAACTATTTTGGCTGATTGCCTGCAAACCGGTAGGTCATTGTCATGTATATTCCAAAACGAATTAAAAAGTTTATAAAAGGTCTTAGAATCCGGCCGGCTCAGATTATCGTAATCGGTTTTGGATTGCTGATTCTAATGGGCGGCGTACTGCTTGCGCTTCCGATTGCGTCCCAAAATGGGCGGTCGATCGGCTTTTTGAACGCGCTGTTTACGTCCACTAGTGCCACCTGTGTAACTGGGTTGGTTGTGGTTGATACGTACACGCATTGGACAGCGTTCGGCAAGTGCGTCATATTATTTCTCATTCAAATCGGTGGTCTGGGATTTATGACATTAACGACGTTGTTCTCTTTTTTTCTGCGGCGAACCATCACTATGCGGGAGCGGATTCTGATAGCCGAATCCATCAACTATGAGGAGATGCAGGGCATTGTCCGGCTAGCTCAGCATATCCTGATTGGTACAGTCATCATTGAAGGCGCTGGCGCAGTAATTTTAAGCCTGCGCTTGATTCCGGAGTTCGGTGTGGCAGGCGGCATAACAAAGGGGATATTTCATTCTATCTCTTCCTTTTGTAATGCGGGGTTTGACCTGTTTGGAGAACGCCAGGCTTTCTCCAGCCTGACGCACTACTCTGGGGACTGGATTATCAATCTTACTATCATGTCACTCATCATACTGGGTGGCCTTGGTTTTGTGGTATGGGAAGATGTTGTAACAAACCGGAAGTGGTCAAAGTTCCGCCTCCATACGAAAATGGTTCTGACAACGACTGGCCTGCTCATTTTTGTCGGTGCCCTTTTAATTTTTATTTTTGAAATTGACAATCCAAAAACCATTGCCAACGGAACGATTTCTCAAAAAATTCTTGGTCCGCTGTTCCAGTCGGTTACATCGAGAACTGCCGGGTATAATACACTTCCCCTGGCTGATATGACGCTTGCTTCGTTGTTTGTCATGGTTATCCTGATGTTTATCGGTGGTTCACCCGGCTCTACAGCGGGTGGTGTTAAGACGACGACTGTCGGTGTTATCATTGCGGCCGTATTATCGGTAGTGCGGGCTAAAGAGGACGTGAACCTCTATGGGCGGCGAATTGCGCGCCATGTGGTACTAAAAGCGTTGGTTATTATATTGATGGGATTCATAGTCGTGGGGGTCGGTATTATGGCCTTGCTTGCCGTGGAGGACTTTTCCTTCATGGATGTGGTGTTCGAGGTTGTTTCAGCATTTGGCACAGTGGGGCTGACGACCGGCATCACGCCGCACCTGACCTCTTTTTCCAAGCTGGTGCTGATTTTCATTATGTACGCCGGCCGTGTCGGTGTTATGTCGATTGCGCTCGCAATTGCGTTCCGTAACCCGAACGGAAACGTTTTGAAATATCCAGAGGGAAAAATCATGGTTGGGTAACGTAAGGGAGGCTGTATGACCAGACTGATTTTTGTGCGCCACGGAGAGGCACGAGGCAATATAGAGCGGGTGTTCCACGGATTTACTAATTCCGCGCTGACAGAAAACGGGCGTAGGCAGGCGGAGCGCTTGGCACAGCGGCTGGCAGATGAACCTATCGACCTCATCTATTCCAGTGATTTAACGCGAGCGTTTGAAACTGCGCAGGCAGTTGCAGAGCGGAAGGGGATGGAGGTCATCATTGACGAACGCTTCCGTGAAATTAACGGCGGAAAATGGGAGAATGTCCCATGGGATGACTTGCCTGTGCTGTTTCCAGAGGCGTTCGGCCACTGGCTCGACGAGCCGCACAGACTACAAATTCCGGAAGGAGAAAGCATGGCGGCGTTCCAAGAGCGTCTGATTGCAGCAGTAGATAGTGTGGTAAAACGACACAGCGGGAAAAACATCTGCATTGCTACGCATGGAACAGCGATCCGTGTCCTGCTTTGTCATTTTTACGGCAGAACACTTGAAGAACTGAATACCGTCCAGTGGTGCGACAACGCATCCATTACAGTGGTGGAACATGACGAAAAAGGCTTCTCGGTCGTCCGGGACGGCGACAACGCACACCTTGCCGACATCAGTACACTGGACAAGCAGGACTGGTGGCGGGATAAGGAAGAAACAGAATGATATGCCGGTTTGAGAGCCGGCGATTGTTTGGGTCAGTGGCCAATAGGTCACATACTCCCCAGGGTTGATACGAAAGGGATGAAATGAATGAAATTAGGTATTGTAGGATTGCCCAACGTCGGGAAATCTACACTGTTTAACGCAATCACACAGGCGGGTGCGGAATCTGCAAACTACCCGTTCTGCACCATAGAGCCAAATGTCGGAATTGTCGCGGTTCCCGATGAACGGCTGAATAAACTGGCGGAAATGTACCATCCACAGAAGGTCACCAACGCGGTGATTGAATTTGTTGATATTGCGGGACTGGTCAAGGGGGCAAGCCGCGGGGAGGGACTGGGAAACAAGTTTCTGTCCCACATCCGCGAGGTGGATGCCATTGTCCATGTCGTCCGCTGTTTTGAAGATGCCAATATCGTCCATGTGGAGGGTTCTATCAGTCCGCTGCGTGACGTGGAAACTATTAATCTTGAATTGATTTTTGCTGACTTGGAAATGCTGGAGAAGCGGATAGACAAAACCAGGAAATTGCTGAAATCGGGGGATAAAAAGTTCCAGAAGGAACTAGATTTGTTTGAAGAAATCAAACAGGTTTTAGAGGATGGAAAGCCGGCACGCACACGCGGTTATTCCGAAGACGAGCAGGAAATGATGAAGGATTTGAATCTTCTCACACTTAAGCCTGTGCTTTACGCCGCAAATGTCTCGGAAGATGACTTCGCGAACGGCATTGGAAACAATGCGCTGGTAAAAGGACTTGAGGAATTAGCGGAAAAAGAAGGTTCTGAGGTCATGCCGATTTCTGCGCGGATCGAGGAGGAAATATCCTTGCTTCCGCCAGAGGAAAAGATGGAATATCTGTCTGAACTTGGCATCACTGAGTCGGGGCTTGACCGTCTGGTAAAAAAGAGTTACAAACTGCTCGGACTAATCAGCTATTTAACCGCCGGAGAACCAGAGGTACGCGCATGGACCATTACAAGAGGAACCCGCGCTCCGCAGGCCGCCGGAAAAATTCATACAGATTTTGAAAAGGGCTTTATTCGTGCAGAGGTAGTCGCCTACCGTGACCTGATGGAGTGCGGCACTTATGCCGCTGCAAGAGAAAAGGGGCTGGTGCGCTCTGAGGGTAAAGAATATGTCATGCAGGACGGCGACATCGTTCTGTTCCGATTTAATGTATAAATAGATATAAGAGCGGCAGTGCCTGTGGCATAGCCGCTTTCTTTGTATAGACGGCTGGCAAGGCCGCCTTATCTGTTTTGCTCACCCGTGCGGTGGAAGGTTAGAGCAGGCCGCAAGAAAAGAAAAATATGGGAAATAGACGATAAGCTGGGAACAAATTAAAAAAGGTCATAACCGCAAAAGAAGTTGATTTTATGAAAAAACTGGTGCTGGTTTTGTGCCCTCTTTTGTTGTACGTATTACTTGCCGCGTGTGCAGGGCCGTCCACTTCAGTGTTTCTGCTGTCGGTTCAGCCTGCGGAAACACCGAATCAGATATTGGCTGGCGCCAGGGAACCATCTCTTCGTGTGGAAAAGCAGGTTTACTCAATGGAAGATAAAGAGATTCCATATTTGCTGAAAAATCCGACAGGAAAGCAACTCAGCATTCTAATGATTCCAAAATTGGAACGGCAGGAAGGTATGGATTGGACAATGATAGAATGTAGAGCTGGCTTCTGCGGAACGCGGATCCCTTTGCGGAAACAATGGAGGAAAGTGTACCGCTGGAATGGTTTCCAGAACTTTTGCCGGGGCATTACCGGCCGTCGTTTGAACTGGCGACAACAACCGGAGCTGATAAATCGGACGGATTTGATTTCGATGAATTTGCCATACAATAGATAGATAAAAAAGCTACACCCCGCAGGCGTCGCTTACGGGGTGTAGCTTTTTTATTTCTTTATCATGTTGACAAAATAGCGGTGAATAGATAAATCTTCCGTCAGTTCCGGATGGAACGAAGTAACCAGCATGTTGCCCTCGCGCGCCATCACAATTTTGTCCCGATGACGAAGTAAAATATCCACATTCTTACCAGCAGATTCAATCCACGGTGCCCGAATAAATACCAGCGGGATTGGGGTGTCGCTGACTTCCGGAATCACAGCATGGTCCAAAAAGCTGTCGAGCTGGTTCCCATACGCATTCCGGCGGACGCTGATATCCATAAGCCCCAGATGGACCGTATCCTCGTTGACAATCGTCTTAGCGAGCAGAATCAGTCCGGCGCAGGTGCCCCAAACAGGCATTCCGTCTTCAATGCGGCGCTTTAGAGGGTCCAAAATCGAAAATTCTCGCAGAAGCTTGCCGATGGTGGTGCTTTCCCCGCCAGGAAGAATAATGCAGTCCACAGTCTCCAGTGCGCCGGCATCTTTTACCTCAGTAATGGTTATGCCTTCCAACTGTTCCAAACATTTGCGGTGCTCGACTACGGAACCCTGTAAGGCCAAAATTCCAACATTTATCATCCTACCAACCACGTTTCGCCATTAATTTATCTTCATCAATCTCACTGATTTCAATTCCTGCCATGCTTTCGCCCAAATCCTCGGAAACTTCTGCAATAATTTTCGGGTCATTATAATAGGTCGTCGCCTGCACGATAGCCTTTGCCCGTTTCGCCGGATTTTCAGATTTAAAAATACCGGAACCAACAAACACGCCCTCGCTGCCAAGCTGCATCATCAAGGCTGCGTCTGCAGGAGTAGCGATGCCGCCCGCGGCAAAGTTCACGACCGGGAGCTTACCGTTCTCCGCAATATTGCATACCAACTCATACGGTGCGCCAATGTCTTTGGCAAACGTCATCAGTTCTTCCTTCGGCATGTTCATAAGCCGGCGAATTTCAGACATCATAGTCCGCATGTGGCGCACTGCCTCTACGACGTTTCCTGTTCCGGCCTCGCCTTTCGTGCGAATCATGGCCGCGCCTTCGCCGATTCTGCGCAGCGCCTCGCCCAGATTCCTCGCACCGCAGACAAATGGCACTTTAAAGTCGTGTTTATTTAAATGATACATATCGTCCGCAGGGGTCAGCACTTCACTTTCATCTATATAATCTACGCCCAGCGCTTCCAGAACCTGTGCTTCCACAATGTGGCCAATTCTGGCCTTCGCCATAACCGGGATACTGACGGAAGCGATGATTTCTTTAATCATTTTCGGGTCGCTCATACGCGCTACGCCGCCCTGCTTACGGATGTCGGAAGGAACCCGTTCCAGTGCCATAACGGCAACTGCGCCCGCTTCCTGCGCAATTTGCGCTTCTTTGGCGTTGGTTACATCCATGATAACGCCGCCCTTTAACATCTGAGCAAGGTTTTTGTTCAGTTCCAGTCTTTCTGACATGATAATTCCTCCTAAAATAAATTGCCTGGTTCTTTATCTTCTATTATTATAGACATTATCTGCAGCGCTGTCAATATGAAATCGTTCTTTTTTGACAATACCTCCTGTACCAATTTAACTATAATCATATAGAAGGTGAGAGATTTGAAGAAAACAGTATAAAAATAGAGAAAAGTAAAGTTTATGTAAGGTAAATTACAGGAACGTTACATAACCGTGGTTTTGAGACTTGCATTTTGTCGGAATTGGTCGTATAATAGACAAGTCGTCTGCTTGAGAAGACAAGCCAAAATCGGTTATGAAATGGCTTAACAGATAGGGTTTGAGAACTTATAAAGATGACAGTGGACCTTGAGAATTAAACAGTGCAGGCTCTTGAAGATTTGAGTGAAGAGAAAGGGAATTGAAGGGAAGCGAAAGCGGACTGGAGAGGAACTAGGTCAGAAACTTAGATAATTTAAGAAACAAAGTAATTCTCGGAAACGAGAGGACAAATAGTCTAGTGTTAAATGAGCTAGAACTTTTTGGTGATGTATATAATGCCTAAGTGCATGATATAACAAATAACTAAAGAGTTTGATCCTGGCTCAGGACGAACGCTGGCGGCGTGCCTAACACATGCAAGTCGAGCGGGAAGCTGCTCACGGAGGCTTCGGCCGAAGTGAGCAGTGGAGAGCGGCGGACGGGTGAGTAACGCGTGAGTAACCTGCCCATAAGAGGGGGATAACAACCGGAAACGGTTGCTAATACCGCATAAAATAGTTAAACCGCATGGTTTAACCATCAAAGATTTATCGCTTATGGATGGACTCGCGTCCAATTAGCTAGTAGGTAGGGTAACGGCCTACCTAGGCGACGATTGGTAGCCGAACTGAGAGGTTGATCGGCCACATTGGGACTGAGACACGGCCCAGACTCCTACGGGAGGCAGCAGTGGGG
>CABSKZ010000160.1 GCA_902478395.1 uncultured Eubacteriales bacterium
CAACAACAATGGTTTCGGCAGCGTAATTTACACCTCTTACAATATAATCTACCGCGTCGATGACAAATACAATATCGTAAACCCCGTCGCCATCGTTGTCCAACAGCCGGACGCTTCCCTCCGCGGGCCGCAAAACCTCCGCGCCAAAGCCTGTGGCATACTCATTGTTATAAATTAAAATATAGTTATCGTCCAGCTGGAATTTCTCCTCGTTTTCCTCAACTGTAGCAGAAATGGAGGACATGCTGGCGGAATCGATATCCTCTGGAAGCAATTCCACCACCTCGTTCCGGTTCGGTGCGGGAATGATGGCTCCCAGCGTATAATCCCCCACATCGTCATACACATAGGCATGAACCTGGTATCCAACCAAGCCCTGCCAGTCCGTATTGTCACCTGTGCTGATAAGGGTATCTCCCAGCAAAATCGCGTCTTTCAGCCGTTTGCTGATACCAGAAACAGATGTTGTGCCATCGTCCGTAAACAATCCCGTCAGAAGCTTCATATGCCAGATTTGTGTCAGCACTGTTTTGTCCGGATCCGTCGCAAGCTCCGCTTCCGTTCCCACAGAAACGATATCCAGCACCTTTGTGTTTAGGCACCGGTACAGAAACCGGGCCATTGATGCACGGTTCACCGTATCTCCCGAAATACCGGAAAGCAGCTTCAAACTGTTCGCAACATTCAAATATCCGGAGGGGTATCCTCCCCGCACATCCGCAAGCGGACCATAGCCCATTCCGCAGAGCAGAATTTTCACTGCTTCCGAAAGGCGGATATTGTCGTCTGGACGGAACAGTTCCCCCTTTGAAATCATCCCCGTCTGCACCAGCGCGGTGACCGCGCCTGACGCCTCGTGAGATGCGGGAACATCTGCAAAAATTTCCTGCGCCTCCGCCTCCAGGCGGAACAGCGCCGCGGCCTGCTGCGCGAATTCTGACCGGGTTACCTCCTGGGCCGGTCTGTAGGTCGCGTCATCAAACCCTTTCATAATACCCAGTTGTTCCAGCACTTCAAATTCATAGGAATAGCCAATGTCATCTAAATCAATATAATCCGCCGCCGAGACGCCGAGCGTCAGCATCAAACAGAATACCATTAGCAGCGCGGTTATTTTTCTCATTCCCCACCAGTCCTTTCCTCCTGGCCCTGCCCGCCGGACAGCGCCGATATAATCTGCTTCACCCGTTCACCGTGATCCGGAATAACAACATACCGGCCCAGAAGCTTATCCACACGCTCCGCCAAAACGCCAGGCTGTATTCCGTTTCTTCTCCAGATGCCTGCCGCCTCTTCCGCAGACGCTGTAAGCTGATTCCATAAAATATCCTGCACATATTCATCTCCGCAGCCCATAATCTGTTCTACAAGTGCGTTCAGATTCATTGCCTCAATCTGCTGCTCCGGACCTAGATGCCCATTTTTACGGAGTTGCACGGGAATGTTTTTGATGCTGTCGGAAAGCTGCTTGACATCTTCCTTCGCAAGCGGCATTGCGGCCGGGGTAATCACCTTCACTTCGTCACCGTAACGCAGTGTGATATAGCCGTCCATCCAATCCGCCTGCATATATTTGGAATCCTGAAGCTTATACTGCTCAAAATCAATCCGCTCGCCGTTCAGCGTCTGGACGTTGCCGTCATACACCGCCTCAAACTGATTCCCCTTCAGGTCTGTAAAACGCAGAGTGCCGTTTTCCTGCAGAGTGTAGCTCACAGGGAGCTTCTTCATATCGGCCTTGAAGTCCTCAAAGCTTCCTTCATATTCATCGCTGTTGACCACCTGCATAACAAATGCACAGTATTTGCTGTCAATGATAACCTCGCTCTGCGAGAGGTCGATTTTTGAACTGGAAAATTCTACTTTATCTCCCCACCGGTAGGCTTGCTGGTTGGCGGAATTACCGTCCTTCATCGGTTTGATGGCGGTAAAGGTATCGTCCTGTTTGATAAATATCCAGCTGTCCTCCTCATCCACCCGTTCAAACTGTGTTTTCGGCAGATAGAAATGGGTAAACTGCAGATGAGATGGGTCGTCGATATAGTACATGCCAATCATAGTATTCTCGTTCTGCATGAAACGAAACGCCGGATAATTATAGAATCCGCTGAAATAGGCATGTTTGCCCTGCACGTCTTTTACGCCCGCCGGGCCGGGATGGCCGTAGGTAATGAACCGTTTGTCATTGCCCGCGTATACGACCGACATCGGAATTTCCTGATGTCCGCCACCGACCCAGGTCGGCTCCTTCCATGTGCCGGAGCTAAGCTGGTATTTATCTCCCTTTAATTCCAATCCATGAAACGGGTTTTCATATTCCACGATGCTGCCCATCGTATAGTCGGCTGTCCGGTAAGTATATTTTTTCAGGCTCTGTGTCACCTTCGGGTCATCCGGCAGGTGGTAGACCGTCTTGCGCTCCTTATTTGCATAGGCGCTCTCATCCCGCGCAATTTTAATCACAATATCGTCCGGCATAAAATCCGTATGGGCAAATATCGCGGGCTGGACACCATATGTCCCGACCACCTCGTTGAACTTTTCTCCATGCAGGTCGAATTTCTGGGACAGCGGGAAAAACTTTGCCAGTACGTCTGTGTTGAAATAGGTACGGCCGTGCGCGCCTGCCAGCCGGTCCTCGATGGTGTCCTGTACAGAATCCGCATACAGATAGTCCATGAAGTCCGCCGCCATTTTTTTCAGGCTGCTGTCCGTTGTATAATTGTACAGAAGCTCCATCGCGCAGAGGTCGACTCCGAGATAAGTGCTGTCATATTCGAGCATTCCATGCTGGTAACGGTAATTAATCCAGTCCACAAAATACTTTATGTATTCCTGCCTGAGGTCTTTTCCAAGCTTGCCGTTAAACATGACCCGATCCGGAAACAATTCTCCGGCAAGGATTGCGTTTACAAAATACACAAGACGGTGGTTCTCACTCATACCCGCAGAATCCGTTGCGTACTGCTCCCGCAGGATGAAATCGTCAATTTCCTGCCACGCCTCATCGCTTGCATCCAGCACGCCCTGCAGCTCGTGCTTAACCAATAGCATAACGCTGTTTACAAAGTCTCCGCCGCCGACCGCCTGCCCTTTCGTCGCTGTCTCAAAGTCTGCAACTGAGACCAGCCATTTCAGTTCCCTGTCATAATTCATCCGGGTCGGATGCATAAACAGAAGCCCGGTCATATAGGAAAGGTAGTACAGCTTGGAGTTATCCAGCTCCACACCTGTTTCCGCACTGTGCAGCAGCTTATACATAAAGTCTGTTTTCCGGATGGGATACGTCTGCTTCACATAATCCACATCGTCTTGATAGTTGTCCTCCGCAATTACGGTAAATGCACATGTCATTCCTTTGTAAGTCCCGGTGAGCACAGCGGTATCTCCCGCTTTGGTCCCGTCACCGAACCGGAACATATTGCTGTCTGTCAGGGTCCCGTTTCCGTTTTTGATACTCCACTTCATGTCCGTGTCGTAGGTGACATATTCCCTGCGTCCATCCTTATCCACAGCCGCTACCGCGGTCATTGCCTGCACCTGCCGCCGTTCGTATTTATCTATCGCGTAGGATGGGTTTAGAACCTCCAGCGAAACCGGCTCAAAGGTATTGAATTTATTCGGCATCCGCGTCACGCTGATATCGTCCAGATAACAGGTCATATTCTCCGCCGCAAAGGTGAAACCGCCTTTTGTGCGTTCGGATACATTATAATACATCGCGGCGCCGCCAATGGTAAAGATAAACTGGTTTTCATGTGCCGTCACAGAAAAATCATACCAGCCTCCGTCCGTAAAGTCGGCCTTTGTCCCGGCCTGGGTGCCGACACGGAGGTATTTGTCCTGTTCCTCGACACAATATGCGAACGGAATCCCCTTGTGGCCGCCCGTCATTTTTTCCTCCGGCTCCGTCTGGCGGATATATACGCCAAAGCTGGTGTTATACCGCCGCGCGTCCAAATTGTACTGCGTAATTTTCACCCGTCCGCTGACGGTATAATTCCGCCAGCTCTCATGGCCAAAGTACGGTGAGAACTGGTCAGAAAGTTTCATGACGGTGTTTTCCCCATCTTTGCAGAGATACTCCGGCGGAACTGCAAAAAATTCATTCCAGTTTTCGTCCTCAAAGTTCTCAGCAAAAATCAAGCCATCCGTAATCTGTTCCACTGTAAAGGTAAGCGGCAGCAATACGCGGTCGACCGTGACCAGAATATTTTTCTCACCTGTAGTCTCGCCAATGACCGCTTCGTCCTGCACCAATAGGCCGGGGTCAGCCTGCACGGTGAATTCTCCCGCGGAAAGCTTTCTCTCCCCACCGTCGGTTGCGTAAACGGAAAACGCGACGGCCTCGCCAACCTTCGCTTTTTCCTTTGCGAGCTCCGCCCGGCCTCCGGTTAGCGCACTCACATACAGAGGTGTTTCTTTTGTGATTCCATTATATGTCACCTTTACGGAATGCTCTCCCGGAACAGCGGCGGTCAGCACACTGCCTTCCGTACTGCCCGCCCCGGAGCTGATTTGTAAATCCTTATCCGTCGTATATTCCTGCCCTCCGATGGTTCCCTTTATGCTGACGTTTACTGAAGAACCGGAAAACGCCGCGTTTTTATCTAAAACCACCTCGAAAGACTCGAATGGGTAAACGTCTGCGACCGTCAGTTCCGCCGCTGCCGACAGCACATCTCCATACGATGCTCTTACCGTATATTTCCCCGGCTTTTTCGGCGTAATTTTTCCCCCGGCAATCTCCAGCGCTTCCCCGTCATATTCCCATGCGAACTGTGCCTCCGGCACTGCCGCATCCGCCTCTGAAACAACTGAAATATCATATTCCCCGCCGGTCAGCATCACCGGCTGCGGAACGGCTATCTTGGCTTCTTTGGCGACCCCCACCTTCTTAATGACGATATTATCCACCATCATAACGGAGGAATGTGCGCCCACCATAAAACCGCCCTTTGCAAGCATATCCTTCCGGACCGTGGTCCCATTTAAGGTATCCGGCACTTCAATCGGAAGCGTATAGTCCTGCAGCAGTTTTCCGGACGAGCTGTATGCTTCCATTTTCAGGAACAAATCCGTTACTGTCATTTTAAAATGAACATAGTCGGAAAACGCCCGTGCCGCAGTATCCAGAATCCCGAGCTCGTCGGAAATCCCGGCGATATTCCATGTCCCAATGTTATGGCTTCCCGTACTTCTCGCCAGTCCAATGCGGTCCCGCAGGTTGTCTGTTCCCGTCAAGCCTTTTGTTTCCGGGTCGAATCGGTTGACATCCGAATAGAAAAACCGGTAACCCTCGCCATTGCTCTGGCAGCGCGCGCCGAAAAACATTGCCGCGTTGGTGGAGCCGTTGCACGACTGCTGGTAAACATCCGCTTCTATCACATAGCTGTCAAGCTCCGGTCCGAGTACATTGGTCGCAATATAGGCGCTGGCCGCATCAATCACCAGCGCGTTGGACCCCTTCATATCGCGCTTGACGGCAAAGCGGGAATCGGGCGTGTAGCCCTCCTCCACCTCTCCCTCAAAATCCTGGCGGTACACTTCCTCTCCCTCGATGACCGTATAGGCGGAGAAATCTGTATTCTGCGCCGTCTCCGCACCGGACACAAGGGGCATCACCGGAAGCATCAGCGCCGCCAATATGGTACAGATGTATTTTTTCATCTGATTCTTTCCCCTTTCCGTTATTGAATGCCGTACACCTTTTCCTTTCCGCCGTGGCGTACAACAACACGCCCGCTGTCATACTCGCTCTCCACATAGGGAGAGTGGTACAGCGGATAGGAATCAAACTCCATTTCTTTTCCGGAAAGATAGGTCTTTCCGTTCAGAATGGAAAGCTCTCTGCCGTCGGAGGCTGCTGCGCATATGCCGTCCGGCCCGATATCGATTTTCCCCGGCAGTTTTTCCGCCTCAGCCGCCGTTATTCCTTCGAATACCTCCAGCAAGAACCCGCACCGCGGATACGGCAGTATAACTTCCCGGCCTGCATACTGCCCTGTCACACAGGCAAAATACTGCCCGCTGAACACCAGCTTCGCGCAGACGTCCCCGCTGCGCGCGACAATGCAGCGTTCCCCGTACAGCACCTCGTCAAACTCCCGCTCCGGCAAGTAAAGATGGACAAACTGCAGTTGTTCCCTGTCGCGGATGTCGTAGTAGGCCAGCATTGCGTTTTTATCCTGTGCAAATTTTGCGCACAGGCAAAGGGAGTCCCCGGTCCAGTAACCATGCATTCCGAAATCGTGCAGCGCCTCGTTGCCTGGATGGCTCGAAAAAATCGTCGCCCTGCTGTTTTTCCCGAAGCTCATGGACCACGCCTGCTCCTGATGTCCGCAAAGCCAGGTATATGCGTCGTTTTCAAACGGGTCGTCCCGCTCAACGACGGAACCGAGCGCGTAATCCCGTCCGACATAAAAATATTTTTTAAACCGCCCGTGCAAATTCATATCGTCCGGGATGGTATACAGTGCGTTGCTTTCAAGTACTTCATACCCGGTTTCCTTTGGCCCGAATGCCAGCTGATATACCACATCGTCCAGCTGGAAGGAGGACAGCGCAAAATATACCACGCCGGTTGCAAGAGGCTCATTGAAAACCGTGTCACCTTCTGTATCGCCGGCTGTTTTTACATAGTAGTACATTCCTTTTTTCGCGTCCTCTGCGACGTTGAAATATACCCGTCCCTTCGGCCCAGCGGGATAGCCGCCTACGCTGTGGTGGAACATTGCCGCCAGCATGGAGTTGATGCTGTCAGACGCCATCCGCCGCAGCTCTTCATCCTTCGAAAAATCGTAGAT
>CABSKZ010000161.1 GCA_902478395.1 uncultured Eubacteriales bacterium
GCTGCAGTGGGCCGCTCTTGGCATTGCGGCAATGATTTTTACCATCAATTTTGACTACCGCAACTACAAAAAGCTAGCGGTGCCGATTCTGATTGTCAGCATTGTTCTTTTGCTGGCGGTTCTGGTAATCGGGACGGACATCAAGGGTGCAAAGCGTTGGATTGGCATCGGCGGTCTGAGCTTTCAGCCGTCCGAGGTGGCGAAAATCGGGTTGATTATCTATTTCGCATACAGCCTTTCTGCCATAAAGGATAAAATTAAGGAGTTTAAATATCTGATACGGTACTGGCTGCTGATGGGCGTGTTTTTCGGCCTTTTGCTGTTGGAACCGCACTTCTCCATCTGTATCATCATCGGACTGACAATGGTAATCATGCTTCTGGTTGCGGGTGCAAGGGTGCGTTATTTCGCGCTGGCAGCGGCCCCAGTTGGCGCGATTGGCGTGGCAATCGCTATTTTTGAGCCATACCGGCTCCAACGGCTTGTGACCTTTACAAACCCCTTCGCTGACCGGCTGGGGGATGGGTGGCAGATTATCCAATCGTTGTATGCAATTGGATCCGGCGGTTTGTTTGGAGTAGGATTCGGTAATTCGCGGCAAAAGTTTATGTATGTCTCCGAACCGCAAAATGACTTCATATTTTCAATTGTATGTGAAGAACTCGGCCTGATTGGCGCAGTCGCGATTCTAATTATTTTCGGGCTTTTGCTCTGGAAGGGAATGAAAATTGCGGTGAATGCGCCAGATACGTTTGCTAGTTTATTGGTAACAGGAATCATCTCGCTGGTGGGTGTGCAGGTCGTGTTGAATATTGCGGTTGTCACATCTTCTATCCCAACGACAGGAATTCCACTTCCGTTTTTTAGTGCAGGCGGCTCATCGCTGGTATTTTTGCTGGCTGCAATGGGAATTGTGCTGAATGTTTCCAAGTTCAGGCAGGCGAAGCCCGGTGGGTGATGAGTCTGGCCGGGCAAGTCAGAAGACGTGGTTTTTTACTTGAATGACATTGTGGCAATACAAAAATTTCAAAACCAGAAAGGTTTTGTGTAGTAGATGGAGGGAACTATGAGGGTTCTGGTGACGGGCGGCGGAACAGGCGGGCACATCAACCCGGCTTTAGCTGCGGCGAACTACCTGAAAGACAAACACGGCGCGGAAATTTTGTTCGTCGGGACAGAAAAAGGACTGGAAAAAAAGCTCGTGCCGAAAGACGGCTTTCCGATTCGTTTCATCGAAGTGGAGGGGCTGCTCCGGAAACTTTCCGTCCAAAATTTGAAAATTGCTGCCAAGTATTTGAAAGCAATTTCCGCTTCAAAAAAAATCATCCGTGAGTTCAAGCCGGATGTGGTCATTGGCACGGGCGGCTATGTGTGTGCTCCAGTTCTGTCAGCGGCACACGCGCTCCATATCCCGACGGTGATTCACGAACAAAATGTTATCCCGGGTGTAACGGTCAAGATGGCGGCGCGGTATGTGGATTGTATCGCGCTCAGTTTTCAGGACACTTTAAAATATCTGCCGCAGAAGCTGCATAAAAAATGTGTGCTGACCGGGAACCCAATCCGGGAAAATATGATGATGCTCTCCTATGAGAGTGCGAGACGCAAGCTGAATCTGGACAGCCGGCCCTTCCTGTTTATGTTTGGCGGAAGCCTTGGCGCACAGAAGCTCAACGAAACGATGACAGCATTTCTAAACCAGGCAGATACGTCGCAGTTCCAGTTCTGTGCAGGAACGGGAGAGCGATACTATGAGGAAACGATGGCGAAAATCGATCGGTCAAAGTTAGGGCAAAATGTAAAAATTCTGCCGTATATATTCAATATGGATGTGGTCATGCGTGCGGCGGATGTAGTAGTCGCCCGGGCAGGAGCACTTACCATCAGTGAGCTTTGCGCACTCGGCAAGCCTTCAATATTGATCCCATCTCCGAATGTAGCACACAACCACCAGGAATATAATGCGAGAAGTTTGGAAAAGGAAGGCGCGTCGGTTGTGCTGACGGAGAAAGAGCTAACGCCCGAGCGTTTTTGCGACGCTGTGGAAACGCTTTTGAAGAACAGGATTGAACGGCAGAAAATGGCGAATTGCGCAGAAAAAATTGGAATTACAGACGGGACAAAACGAATCTGTGAGATTGTGCTTTCACTGGCCTCCGGGCAGTAACCCAAACCCCGCGCCCTGCATAGTATGATATTGTAAAATTCTTTTCAAACTCCGGTTTGCATTTACAATATCAGGAGGTGCGGTCATGAACAAAATTGTGATAGAAGGCGGCAGGCCGCTTAAGGGGACGGTGACGGTCCACGGGGCCAAAAATGCCGTATTGCCGATTCTTGCTGCCACGATTTTGAACGAAGGAGTAAGCGTAATACATAACTGTCCGGATTTACGCGATGTCCGTATTACGGTTGAAATATTAGAATATCTCGGCGCGGTCGTGAAGCGTGAGGGAGACACACTTACGGTTGACGCATCCGGAAAAATCGGAAGCCATATCCCGGAGGGGTTGATGCGTCAGCTCCGGTCTTCTATCGTTTTTATGGGGTCCATTCTGGGGCGGAATAAACGGGCGAAAATATCAGCTCCGGGCGGCTGTGAGTTAGGCCCCCGCCCGATTGACCTTCATATTAAGGCGCTGAAGGATATGGGCGTTCGAATCCGCGAGACACACGGCTATATCATCTGCGGCGGCCAGAACATGGAAGGGACGAATATTCATCTTTCTTTTCCGAGTGTTGGGGCCACAGAAAATATCATGCTGGCAGCATGCCGCATGGAGGGAAAAACTGTTATTTCCAATGTGGCAAAGGAACCGGAGATTGTTGACCTCGCGGAGTTTTTGAACGCGATGGGCGCAAAAATCGAGGGAGCAGGCTCGTCAGACATCACGATTACCGGTGTGAGAGAGCTGCGCCCGGCGGAATACACCGTTATGCCGGATCGGATTGTCGCCGTGACTTACCTATGTTGTGCGGCGGTAACGGGCGGCGAAATCAGAATCCGGCGTGTTGTACCAGAACATATTTCCGCCTGCATGTCGTGCCTGAAAGACTGCGGCTGTGAAATTGAAACCGGTGAGGATTGGGTAAAGCTTTCAGCACCTGAACGGCTTAAAGCAATCCGGGATATCAGAACGATGCCCTATCCCGGATTTCCGACGGATGCACAGTCGTTGTTCCTCTCCATGCTATGTGTGGCGGATGGAACGAGCGTAATTGAAGAAATGATTTTTGAAAGCCGGTTCAAACATGTGGAGGAACTGATCCGCATGGGAGCGGACGTAAAGGTGAACGGTCAGGTAGCTGTCATCCGTGGTGTGCCAGAGCTTTCGGGCGCGCCTGTCAGCGCGGCCGATTTGCGCGGTGGTGCAGCTTTGGTCATTGCGGCGCTTTGCGCGGACGGCGTAACAGAAATTGAAAATCCGCATTTCATAGACCGCGGATATGAAAATTTGGAAGAAAATTTAACGCAGCTCGGAGCAAATATACGGCGCGTTTGAATATGGCTTACGCAAGATGAAACGGGAGGAAAACAATGCCCAACGTACAAACGAAACGAAAAAAGAAAAAAAACAGAAAGAGAAAAATTCGGCGTACGGTAACCGTGCTCCTGCTGCTGATTATAGCGGCGGTGTGCCTTTGCCTGTTCACGCCGTTTTTTAATATATCCTCTATCAGTGTGGCTGGAAATGAGCAGGTAGCCAGCGAGGATATCTTGGCGCGCTGCGGCATCCTGGAGAATACAAATATTTTTAGAATCAATAAGAAGGCGAGCAGGGCAAGCTTAGAATCGCTTGCTTATCTGGATACGATTAAAATTAAACGCAAGCTTCCGAACAAGGTGGTCATTGAGGTGACTGAAACGACAGCGTCTCTGCTGTTCCCGTTTATGACAGGATATATCGTGACAGACAGCACAGGAAAGGTTTTAGAGCAGACGACAGACGCGGAAGCCTGGGATTTGCCCCAAATATTGGGCGCAGGGGTAGAAAATGCGGAAATTTCCAAAAAAATCACTGTACAAGACACGGTGAAGTTTGGTATAATAGTAGACAGTATCAGGTACTTGCAGGAAAAGGAACTTTTGCCGCAGATTCGGGAATGCAATTTCGAGGATATCTCCAATTTCCGAATGAAGATGCGTGACGGAATAGAAATTATTTTCGGGAAAATTGAGGATATGGATTATAAGCTGAAAAAACTGGAAACAGTTCTTCCTCAGGTGGATAAATCAGAAGGTTCCTATCTTGACCTTTCCACGCCTGCCAAGGCATTTTATGGCCGGAACGAGCCGGAGATGCCGGCGGCGTCTGGAGAACCGGGGACAACGGCGGAGCCAGAGCCAGATACAAACCAACCGGAAGGGGAAAACGAGAGTGATTAAGAATTACAAAGCGCAGATTTCGCTTGGGATCGTGTTTTTGATTCTAGCGTTTCTGATTACAATACAATTCCGCAGCGTGACAAAAAATAACGAAGCACAGCAGCAAAACAACCTTCGTGTCGAGGATCTGCTGACTGAGGTGAAAAAGGAACAGGATAAAAATGAGGATTTGCAGAAGCAAATCACTGCATACGAAAATGATATTGCGCAATATCGAAAGGAAGCCGAACAGACCAGCGGAGAATCAAAATTTTTGTCTGAACAGCTGAAACGCGCTGAAATTCTTGCGGGAATGGTGGACGTAAAGGGGCCGGGCATTACGATTTCGTTAAGCGATGTGCAGAACCGGAAGGGGACAACAAATGTCGTGGAGGCCAACAGCACACTGATTCATGACGAGGATATCCGCCGGGTTATTAACGAGCTTGCGGCCGCAGGGGCGGAAGCAATTTGTGTCAACGATTCGCGTATTATCAGCATGAGTGCGGTGCGCTGTGTCGGCCCAACGGTGTTGGTGAATGATACGAAAATGGCACCGCCATATGTTATCAAGGCCATCGGCAAGCCGGACCAGCTGGAGGCCGCACTGAATCTGAACGGTGGCGTTATTGACGGCCTGAAGGTTTGGGGGTTCGAAATTAATATTACGAAAGAAGAGGAACTAACCATTCCAAAATATGCGGGAACTGTGAACTTTAAGAGTGCCGTACCGGTGGAAAGCAAGGAGGCGGGCCAATGATTTTACTGATTTGCATTGTTTTGGGAATTGTGGCAGGGCTTGCGTTTCCAATCCATATCCCTGCGGAATATACGCAGTATGTATCTATTATGATTCTTGCGTCGCTGGACTCTGTGTTCGGCGGAATGGCGGCCATGTCCCGCAAGAGTTTTGATATGAAAATATTTATTTCCGGATTCATTGGCAACTCGATTTTGGCGGTCGCTTTGACATACATCGGCAAACGGCTCGACGTCGACCTGTATCTGGTCGCGCTTATTGTGTTTGGAACGCGGCTTTTTACAAATTTCTCGGTTATGCGGCGCCATTATTTGACGCAAATCCAGACAAAGTTAAAAAAATGAAAAAAATTTACTGTAAATGATAAATAATACTTGTGTAATCTGTTTGTAATATGTTATAATAGATGCTAAGTTATTATATGCTTGACAGATGAGTGCAGACGGAATCGTTTTGAATATACCGAAGAGGAGGAAAAACAGGTGTTTGAATTTGATACGGAGAATACGAACATTGCGCAAATAAAGGTTGTGGGTGTCGGCGGCGGAGGCAACAATGCCGTAAACCGCATGATTGATTTTGGCTTGAAAAGCGTCGATTTTATTTCTATTAATACGGACAAGCAGGTTTTGCTCAGTTCACAGGCGACGCAGAAAATCCAGATTGGGGATAAGCTGACGAAGGGCCTCGGTGCAGGTGCGAATCCGGAAATTGGTGCGAAAGCGGCGGAGGAGAGCCGCGAGGAAATCGCGCAGGCGATTGCCGGGAGCGACATGGTATTTGTAACCGGCGGCATGGGAGGCGGAACTGGAACCGGTGCGGCGCCAGTTGTTGCGAGCATTGCGAAGGAAATGGGGATTTTGACGGTTGGTATTGTAACAAAACCGTTTATGTTTGAAGGCCGCCAGAGAATGGCCAATGCAGAAGAAGGCATCCGGAATTTGAAACCGGCAGTTGATGCGCTGGTTACCATCCCGAATGACCGTTTGCTTCAGGTTTCAAATCAGCATACGACGTTCGTGGACGCGTTTAAAATGGCGGACGACGTGCTCCGTCAGGGTGTTCAGGGTATTTCCGACCTGATTTCCGGCAATGGATACATAAACGTCGACTTTGCCGACGTGGTTACCATTATGAAAAACACAGGAATCGCGCACATGGGTGTTGGCCGGGCCTCCGGAGAGCACCGTGCAGAGGAAGCGGTTAAGATGGCGATTTCCAGCCCGCTTCTGGAAACCTCGATTGACGGCGCTCGCGGCGTTCTGTTCAACATTACAGGCGGCAGCGATTTAGGCATGTTTGAAATCAATGCGGCGGCCGAGCTTGTCAACGAAGCAGTCGATCCGAACGCAAACATCATTTTGGGTGCGGCTCTGGACGAATCCTTGAAGGATGAAATTGTGATCACGGTTATTGCGACTGGCTTTGAAAATGCGGCAAAAGAAGAAAAACCGGTGAACCTGTTTTCGAACCCTGTCTTTTCAGGCGGAGCTTCTGGCTCTGCGGGTTCCAGGCCTGCCATGAACAATCCGTCCATGACGAATCCTGGATTCAATTCAAGACCCAGTTTTTCAAATTTGAATAGACAGAAAGAGGAGCAGAACGACAACAGTTCCATCGATATTCCTCCTTTCCTGAACAGAAACAGAATGAT
>CABSKZ010000162.1 GCA_902478395.1 uncultured Eubacteriales bacterium
CTATATTCCGCCCCGCGCGGTAGAAAATTTGTTTGGGTTCATCGTGAAAAATAGCTATAATGGCTATAACGATAAAAAGGTTTATATCAGCGATCCGTCCCTGTTTGTACAGGAATTTAAGGCGAAAACGCCCAATTTCGTAAGGTATCTGGAACAGGCCGGCATACCGGACGACTTTACCTTATCTATGAAAGGCAGCACGGAAATTGCCGCGGAGAGTGAGACCTTTGGAATCCGTCTGGACAGCATGTCAGGTGCCGAAGCGGTTTTAGAAAAATGGGGAGACCGCCTGCGCGGCGATATCACAATTGACAACAGCGGTTTGATGAACTTTTTAGATTTATACTTTAAAGGGGCCTTTCGGGGCATCCAACCGGATAAACAGAGTTTTGATATGGATAAACCGGTGAAATGGGAGTTTGTGTACGATGGGGAAAATCTGTATCAGAAAGGCGACGAAGCTGTTGCGGAGACGATATATAGCAGTTCTTACGGCCTTAGCGTGGAACAGCGGGAAGAATTGATTCGCAGCGCGCAGGGAAAGTGGATAAAAAGCGATACACAAAAAGATGCCTGGAAAAAGGAGATGCCCTACGGAAAGTATGTGAAGGACGGGAAGCTGGATATTGATAAATTTATTACGCAGATGCTGAAAAATCTTCTGTCAAATCAGCAATATAACTGGCGTTCGGCAGATGGAAAAGAGTATGCCGATTTTATGGCAGCGCTTCTAAGCGACCGCTACATCACGCTGACCGAGACGGAGTATGGTACAGGAATGCGGTACACACTGGACCAGACGTCGTTCCAAAATGAGGTTCTGAATGCGGAATTGTTTGAGGATGATGAGGCAAGGCAATACTTCGAGGATTTTTGCGGCGGCCTTACCTTCAAGTTGGATTTGGCGATTATGCCAGATAAGGAAGGAAAGCTCCAATCTGATTTGGCGTTTGACCTCTTTATAGCCAATTTCCCAAATGAATTGGATATTGATATCGGAAACGTCTCCTGTACCGTTAACTTTACAGCAGAACAAGTTCCCTCGTCCGCCGGGATTCAGGTTCCTGCTGACTATGTGGACTATCAAAAACTGATTGACGAGATGAAAGCAACCGCAGAAAATTAAAATTTTTTTGAAAAAATGTCCTGATAATTGGAACATATTTCTTCTTTCTGCGTCAAAACGGTTAGAAGGACGGAGTTGGTCCGTTTCTGCTGTACGTCAGAACATTTTTATGAGGAGGCAATAGAAGATGAAGAAATTAATGTGTACGCTGCTTGCGGCCTGCATGAGCGTGGGTATGGCAGTTCCCGCGTTTGCGGACAGTACAGACAGCAAGACGGTGGAGAATTTGATTTTAACCGCTAAGGAGAAGGTAGCGATTGACGATTCCATTCTGGAATTCAGAAACTACTACTCCAATGAAGCAAACGGCAAAACCCAGTACACCCTGAACTGGGAGAATAAGGATAAGGACGCTGCACTCGGGCAGTCTGTATCCGTCACCATTGACACAGACGGTGTGATTTCACGCTATAGTTCTTACGACGACAGCAGAAGCGGAAATCAGATGAAATTCCCGGAAAAAGACCAGGAAGCGGCCATCAATGCAGCAAAGGAATTTTCTACAAGAATGAATTCCGCCAGAGCCGGACAGACGGGCAATGTGCAGGCGAGTTACTATAACTATGAAAATACATATTCTGTCTCCATGGAACGGCAGCACAACGGAATTCCGGTCGGAAACGATGGTATCCATGTAGAGCTGGATGCAGACACCTTAAAGGTCTATAGTTATAATGCGAACTGGACGGACGGGCTGAAGTTCGAGGATGGTAAAACCATAGATGCAGACGCGGCAAAGACGGCATATCAGGAAAAGCTCGGCTATGAGCTGTTCTACCAGGTTGCCAGCGAAGATTATGCCGACACAGTAAAGCTTGTTTACCGGCCGAAATATAACGAAAACGCCTATATTGACGCGGCAACCGGTGAAGCGGTCACTTATGAGGAATATTACAGGGCAATGAACGCCGCGGCGCAGGAGAGCAGTGCGAAGGACAGCATGTCCGGCGGTGGCGGAGCATCTCTTTCCGAGGTGGAAGCGGCTTTGGTAGACGAAGTTTCCAAAATGCTCAGCAAGGAGCAGGCGGAAAAAATCGCACGTGACATAAAGGAATTTAACATTTCAAGCGCGTTCCAATTAAAGGATTACAATGTATACAAGGATCAGAGCGGCAGATATCTGGTGCGCCTCGGCTTCCGGACAGAAGGCGAAGAGGTGAAGTATAAATCTGTTTCCATCAACGCGAAAACTGGAGAGGTCGTTTCGTATTATGGATCTGATTATGTGATTAGCTATCGGGAAACGAGTGCGCAGAAAGCAACCGTAACCGCGGAAGAAACCAAAAAAATTGCTGAGGATTTCCTGAAAGCCCACTATGCGGATAAATTTGCGAAGACGGAGCCGGCCAGCGTGCTGGAGCCGCAGGCGCAGTCGGTTAGCTACAAACGAGTAGAGAACGGCGTTAAAGTGTTTAACAATGGTTTTACTGTTGCGGTCGATGAGAAAACGAAAGAGATTTCATCCTTTAGCCTGGACTGGACAGATGTTAGCTTCCCTGCGGCAGACAGTGCGAAAGAACCTGCCGACGTATATGCAAAAGTCCTGACAGAAGATAATTTTGCGCTTCGGTATGTATTGGTTCCGAAAAAAGACAGCGACCCCGTTGTATTTGACAGCAAGCTGGTATATGCTGTGGAGCAGGATTTTACGTTTGACGCAGAGACGCTCGAACAGCTTGATTACCGTTTGAAACCGGTAGTTGATGCGGAGAAACCGCAGTATACTGATATAGCCGGACACTATGCGGAAGACTGTGTCAACAAGCTGCTCACGCTCGATATTTACTTCAGCGGAAATGAATTGAGGCCAAATGAAGCCGTTACGCAGAAAGATTTCCTGACCCTGCTTGCCAAGGCGGTGTACCAGAGAAGCATCAATGAAAACGATGCGGATTTCTACCGTTTCTTTATCCGGCAGGGAATCATCGCTCAGGATGATATTCGCCCGACGGAAACGATTACCCGGATTGAAGGTATCACATATCTTCTGAACGCAATGGGATATAAGGAATTTGCAAACATCAGGGGCATTTTCAATTGCCCGTTTACGGATATTCCGGAGAATAGCATTGGTTATGCGTCTATTGCGGCTGGGCTGCACCTTGTTAGCGCAGAGTCTGATGCTTTCTATGCGGACAGCCCGCTGAAACGCGCTGATTCTCTGATTATCCTCTATAATTACCTGACCAGATAGGATTTATCAGATTTGCTTCCCTGCATAGGGGAGTAGATACGAAATATGTTGCACGGAATAGAAACAAAACCTGCTGCAGGAGCCTTAGCGGTTCATGCAGCAGGTTTTTTTGCCTTTGGCATGTTCCCCCCCCTTTTTTTAGGATTTTGCCATAGGGAGATAGGCGTTTTCGTAACTAAAAGCTATCTGAAATAGCTAAGTAACCATATCACAAAAAGCATTATAAAACGTTTGCTCTAAGTATGGCATAAAGAAATATTTTTGGTCAAAGGACATGGGAAGATCCGAAGCAAGCTCTTCATTCAAAAGAGAGCGAAGATACTTCAATCATTGTTACATCCGAACCGCATACATATGATTGTATATCGCACAGTATACGGAATCTCTTAAGAGAAAAGCCCTTTGTTGCGCGCAACGGCGTTTCCTATGGGCGTTGCTCCTATCTGCCGCCGGAGATACATTCATTTAATAGCGTGCGTCCGGGCGTGTACGGCAGTCGTATCATCGCCAAACATGGATAGAGATTGTGCTTGAACTATTGGCTATGCCGTCAGTTCGGCGGTGCTTGCGGAAATCAGGGAAATCAGGGCTTGCGGAGCAAGTTCTATCTGGAATCCGATTTTTCCGCCTGAAAAAATCATAGTTTCCAGCTGTTCACAGGATTGGTCAATCACCGTTCTGTAAGCTTTTTTCATGCCAATGGGAGAGCAGCCACCGCGAATGTAGCCGGTCACCCTGTTGATGTCCTTCACCGGAATCATTTCCACCGATTTTTCGCCGACCGCTTTTGCGGCCGCTTTTAAATTCAATTCCTTTGCAACCGGGATGACGAATACGAAATAACCGCCGCCGGAGCTACGTGTTACTAGTGTTTTAAATACATGGGCCTCATCTTGTCCGAGGGCATGTGCAACGGAAACGCCATCAACCGCACCGTTGGAATGGTCGTATGTATGCATGGTATAGGGTATTTTTTCCTTATCTAAAATCCGCATCGCATTTGTCTTGATATGTGCCATCAAAATTCCTCCAGTCGTAGCAGTATCTTTGTATTTGTGTCATCACTTGCTTGAAGCGGGCCGAATAAAACACGAGAATATTCACCGTGTAGAATGATCCTATGATCATTATTGTATCACAACGTCGGTTCCTGTCAATGAATAATTTGTGTTCTTTTAAAAAAAGTGTTGAAACCGGAGCAGTGTTATGGTATAATATAAACGTTCAGCGCTTCGGCGTTGTCTGCCGGGTCCTGCGCAACTTGAGCCCGTGAACCTCGTCAGGTGGGGAACCAAGCAGCGATAAGCGGAATCTTGAGTGTGATGCAGGTTCTCCCGGCGTGAACCTGAGTTTAAAAAACCGTACGCTTCGGGTACGGCTTTTTTTGATAGGCAGAAAAACAGGCAAAAGAGAAGCCGGGGAGGTGGCCGCATGGCATATCAGGCGTTGTACCGGAAATGGCGCCCGCTGACGTTTGATGACGTTGTGGGGCAGGAGCATATTACCCAGACGCTGAAAAATGAAATTGTAAACGGAAAACTTGCGCACGCGTATCTGTTCTGCGGCACGAGAGGGACGGGAAAAACCTCGACGGCGAAAATTCTTGCGCGCGCGGTGAACTGCTTGAATCCGCAGAACGGAAATCCCTGCAATGAATGCGAGGTCTGCCGGGGAATTCTGGACGAGACGATTATGGATGTGCTGGAGCTTGACGGTGCGTCGCGCAACAAGGTTGAAAATATTCGGGACATTATTGACGATGTCATGTTTTTGCCATCCGTCGCGAAAAAAAAGGTATATATTATCGACGAGGTACACATGGTTACCACGCAGGCGTTTAACGCGTTGCTGAAGACGCTGGAAGAACCGCCGGAACACGTGATGTTTATTCTGGCTACGACGGAGCTGAATAAAATTCCGCCGACCGTGCTGTCCCGGTGCCAGCGGTTTGATTTCAGGCGGATTACGAATGAGGATATTGTCGGCCGGCTTAAGACGATTCTTGCAGGGGACGGCCGCAGTGCAACCGACGCGGCGCTTAGCCTGGTTGCTGAACTGGGAGACGGCTCCATGCGGGATTCCTTGAGTATCCTGGACCAGTGCTTGGGCTTCGGAGAGGAAACGCTTACCTATGACGATGTGGTCAGTATTATCGGTATCGCGGATAACGACGCATTGTACCGCATCTGCGAAGCGGTCAGCGAGAATGACAGTGAAACCGCGCTGCGGATTGTAGATGATATTTTGCTGGGCGGCAAAGAGCTTAGCGTTTTTATGGAACGGCTCATTAAGTTTCTGCGCGATTTGCTGATTGTCAAGCTGACGAAGGAACCGGGAAAAATTCTTGTAACCTCACAGGAAAATTTGATGAAGATGAAGGCACTGTCAGAAAAAATTACGAAGGAAAAGCTGTTGAATTCCCTAAAGCTTTTGAATGACAGCGTGATACAGGCAAAGTTTTCAAGCTTTGCGCGGACGGTCTATGAACTTGCTGTCGTGAAAATGTGCGATCCGTCCACTGACGATTCTTACGATGCGCTTTTAGACCGTGTTGCGCAGATGGAAAAACGGTTAGCAGAGGGAGTCTTTACCGTTTCTGTGGCAAAGAATGAAGCTCCTTCGGAAGCATCTGATGGAGCTGCTCCGCCGTGGGAGGAACCGGAAAGACCTGTGCCGCAGGAAATTGCGGCGGATGGGCCGGCTGCCGGAACCACGCAGCCACCTGAACCTGCAGTTACGGAAGTGCCGGAACCACAGCAGGGAGAAGGAAAATTCGCGGCGGTTTCTAAATGGCCGGAAGTGCTTTCCTACATCAAGATGAACGGCGGAATGCCGATGTATTCCCACCTGAATAAAGCGAAGGTGAGGGAGGTTGGCGGCAGGCTAGGGCTTGTGTTCGGTGCGGAAGCGATGATAAGCAAAAGTGTGGTTTCCAAACCAAGCAACTTGGAGCTGGTTGCGGCGGGGGTTAAGGCTGTGACAGGCGAAACGGTTACGGTTGCCTGTTTCTCAGCGAAGGAAATTGGGGAATCAGAACAGGAGGAAGACCCTCTGAAAAAGCTCGAGGAATTGAGCAAAAAGCATAGCATCATTGAAATCATATAACCAGGCGAATATGGTTCCTATTTGTTTAAGGCGTTTCAGCGCGGGGAATTGACCTGGATGAATCATTATATTTTAACGGAGGAGATTTGAAATGGCAAACGGAAATAAATTCACAGGCGGCGGTAATCATAAAATGAACACCATGCTCAAGCAGGCGCAGAAAATGCAGGAGGAAATGGAGAAGGTGCAGGCTGAGCTGGAGGAAAAAACTGTCGAGGCAGCGTCCGGCGGCGGTGTTGTTTCTGTTACGATGAAGGGCTCTAAAGAATTGGTTTATGTAAAAATTAAGCCGGAGGCAGTTGACCCGGATGATATTGAAATGCTCGAGGA
>CABSKZ010000163.1 GCA_902478395.1 uncultured Eubacteriales bacterium
AAGCCGGAGCAAGCAGGCTCCAGGTGTCATAAAAATCGAGCCGCTCCGTTTTTCCCGGCGGGGCTGTCAGGATTTCTACAATCTCCCGGTTTGCCTCGTCCACTTTTTCACCAAAATATAGTTTCGCGAAGGGTTTGATGATTTCATAAAACGGATTTTCCAGCCCCTTGCGGTACGCCTCACAGATGCGGCGCTCCCTGCTTTCGGCAGCTTCCCGAATCCGTTGGCTAATGGGCTTCTTCGTCACCCCCAGCACGGCAGTTTCACTTTCAAAATAGACCTCATCAAACTGAACCTGTGTCGTTTCAGAGAAATGGAAGCGGATTTCTGTTGCCAAGTTGGCCGTGACGGGGAAGCAGAATTCCTGCCACTGGCTGCTCAGAGTCCCGCCTGCATAAGAGACTCCGTATACTGTTACCTTATCGAGCGTGCCGTTGCCGCGAAGAGCGGCATGCAGGCGCATCCCGTCCATAAGCTCCCATTCATTTTGATATGGTCCGGGCGTGATGCCTACAATGCCGCTGCCCGGCAAATCGACCGAAACGCAGAAGTCTCCGGACTGGTGGTTGACAAAGTCCAGCGTAATCGGCCTTTCGTCCGGATATTTCCCGTTTGTACGTGCGCCCTCCGCTTCCACATAAAATAGCTGCGGCGCCTCCTGCCAAAAGTCGTATAACTCTGCCAATGAAAACACCTCTATTTAATAATTACAACACCTTTTACATCATTATTTCTGGCATAAACGAATACGGTCGAAGCATCGCCACCCGCTTCATCGTAGGAGAGGATATCCTCCACTCCGCCCGGCGAAACTGTTTCGCGCATTGTGTCCAACACGTAGATTTCCGGCGGGTCATCCTGTGGCATAACGAAAAGCTCCTCTGTATTTCCAGTCGATACACGAATTTCATCCACCAAAGTGTTTCTTAAATCATCCAGCACACTGATTCTCAGCTCCGTAACCTGCCCGAGCATTTCCTCGACCACATCTTTTTTCTGGTAATAGAAATCCGGCAGCGGCGTTAGGCTTGCTTTCCCAATGGTTTCGATTTTATCCACTTCACCCTTTGAATTTTTTGAAAAATAGAATAAGTCTCCCTGGTGGAGCCGTGCCAGCCGTGCACTCATGGAGGCGGATTCTTTGACCGGAAGCGTGGTGCGTTCCCGGTTCTGGTAGTAGGCCAGCCGGTAGACTGTGTCCCCGTCGTCGTTCAACCCCTGCGTGATGCTGTCCACCACTGCAACCTTCGTTTTGTTAGAAATAACACCGTCAATTTCCGCGTTCATCTCAGAGGTATATACAACGAGCCGAACCGCATTTGCAAAGCTGTCATACTCATAGCCCTGCACCTGATAACCGTCCGAATTGGTTGGATCGAAATCGCGTACGACGTAATAGTCGTCATCGGAATCAGCTCCTCCCTCCGGTACACAGACGAAAATCGTGTCTTCATTTGTACGAAATGCGCCGTTTCCCTTTCCACCGAAGGACCATACCTTGTCGTTGAACAGCTTTTCTCCTTCCTCACTGTTTTCCATGGGTTCCGCCATCCGTATCGAGTTGATTTCCCCGTCCGAATTTGTCCCATATAGGATTGCCGCGGGATAGGTAAGGCGTTTTTCCAGTTCATCCTCCATCAGCGTTACCTGAGAATCCCCGCTGCGGAACCGGATTTTATCCGCAAAGGAATAGACGCGGATTTCATCGTTCGCCACATTCAGTTTGATTTTTCCATCCTTAAGTTCTTCAGTTTCTGCGGTCTTCCCAACCGCAAGTTTTACGGAGATGCCGCCGCGCAGCCCGCCGGATTTATTGGAGGCGACAATAACGCCGTACTGATTGTTTTCACCGAACAGTTCCTTAATAAAGACAATCTGCCCTTCCGCGTTCAAGGTATATTCAATGCTGTTTGCAACCTTCACGCCGGTAATGTCACAAAGCGTTTCGAAGCTTTGCTCCCCGATGGTTAACACCGGGTGCCGCCCGCTGAGCGAAATTTCCTGTACTGTACCCGTTTCCGTCCGGTCCAGCAGCGTGATATCCAGATAACTCCTGTCTTTACTTGCTACGATTTGAACCACGTCGTCCTTGCTGATTTCCTTCAGCTCCAGCGTATTTCCGTCCATATCGTGCAGATACCGCTCGCTTCCTTTTTCATTCGTTCCGAGGTTAAAACTCACGACCTCCTCCCCGATTTTCACGCTTAGAGAATCGTTTGCGAGAGACACGCGCTCTATAGGAAGAGAGAGGCTTTCTCTCAGGAAGACCACTTCGTATTCACCGTCATTGTCATTATCAACGAGATCGATTATACCGTCTTCCGTTTTCATATCTACATCGGTATAAGGAGAAACCTTCCGGTTGTTATACAGAAAATATGCGTCCTGCGCGATGGTGGCGGATTCTGACTTCTCGCCTTCCAGATAAGTCAGCTTTTTATTCTTGATATCCTCCAGGTCTTTTCCATAGACGCGCAACGTTTCATTTTTCCGTCGCAGCGGATTAATTGCCTGCACTGTCCCGACCTCGTCTTCTCCATCCTGACTCGCGTAGATTTCCACCTGGTAGCCCAATAAATCTACCGCATTCTCCACGTCAGACAAAAACCGCCGCCCGTCAAGCTCAAGGCCGTCCTCGGGCAGACTGCCGGATCCGTAAATCCGGCTGAAGCCAACCGCGTTTAAAATCCCGGTATAGTATTTGAGACCCGAAGAACGGAGCAGATTCTCCTTCAGCGTTTTATCTTTTATCACTTGGTAACTGTCACTGTCAGCGGACTGCCCGGTCCATTCCATCAGCTCGCAGTCCAGTGCGTTGAACAGAATGACGGCCATCGTTCCCCGTGTTACTTCTTCCTCCGGAGTGTATTGGACATTTTTTAAAAGATTTAGTTCAGAGGCGGTTACCAAATATCCCTGCGGAAAACCGCCCTTTCTCAGCGCATACGGTTCATAGCCAAGCAGGTTCACCGTCATTTTGAGCGCCTGCACGTAGGTAACAGGGTCATTCGGACGGAAGCTGCCATCCTCAAATCCGTTTATGATTCCCAACTGCGTCGCCATATTGATATAACCATACGACCAGTGTGACGCGTCTACATCGCTGTAGGAAGCGCTGCCGGAGAAGCCTGCCGCCTCCACGGACAGCAGGCGGACCGTCATCACCGCGAATTCAGCGCGCGAAACAGTTTTTTCGGGCTGAAAGGTATCGTCACCATACCCCTGTAAAACGTTCAGCGACGCAAGCGTCGTCACCGCGTTCTGCATGACGCTTCCGTCATTTACGTCTGTAAATCCTGTCGCGTGCACAGTGGGCGCGAGCAGGGCCAACACCATACAAAAAAGTACTGCCGTACTTTTAACCTTCACAATACCGACCTCCTTTGGCAGGCTCTATTTTTGAATAGAGGAATACCATTCATTTGCTTCCTTGGTCTGTTGTTCCCCACCGGACGCATACCAGTTCTTTACGAATTCATCAAAGTAATCGACCGGTTGTTTGCCTGTGATAATCGACAGGTACGCTTCTTCCTGGATTTTTTTCAGTTCGACCGTGTACCGCTGTTCCGACGGGAGCGACGTCATCAACTCGTTGTTAATTCCATATTTATCGAATTCATTGTTATACGTCCAATCATTATAAGCCGGGTATTTGAGCGCTTCCTTGTAGCGTGGAGGAATGACAGAAAAGAAGGTTCCGCCGGCCCCGATATCCTTCCAGTCCACATCGCCGATTTTTTCCGGCAGACCGTACTCATTATCCGCTTTCCAGTCCTTTCCTTCAATCCCGTAATGCGCGGTTTTGAAATGGTCAAGGTCCTGTACGATATAGTCCATAAATTCCAGCATTTTTTCCAGTTTACCAGGCTCTTCCTCAACCTGTTTACCAATTCCAATGCCCATGATCAGCATGTTCCATTTAAAAATACCGCGTTTACCGGTTGTGCCGACAGGGGGAACGCCCATCTTCATTGCTTCCGCAGCCTCCGGATTAATTTTTTTGAATTCCAGGTAAACCGGACCGCCCTGCTCGACCCCTTCAAATGCGGGGCGGTAGTGGTAGAACGCGCCGCGGGCGGTGCAGCCGATTCTGCCATTGATAAAGGAATGGCTGATGGGCCAATACCCGCCAGTGTTTTCGCCGGTGATAAACTCCGGATCGAGCACGCCGTCGGCGTACCATTTGCGCAGCGTCGCAAGCGCCTCTTTCGCATCTGGGGTCACTGGGCCGTAAACCAGCTTGTCGCCGTCCTTGATCCAGGTATCCTCTACGTTTGCGAATCCGCCAACCTGGAAGCCATAGGCACCATACACGACGTTCATTCCGGACTGAGAAATTCCATAGGTGTCTTTTTCCCCGTTTTTATCCGGGTCCTCGTTTGTAAATTGATACATCAGCTTTTCAAAATCCGCTAATGTTTCGGGCGTCTTTTCCACGCCTAGATTCTGCATCCAATCGCCTCGGTATGCAATTGCGGTTCTGAACTTCGTGTCGTAGTTCAAGTCCGGCAGAGCCATGATTTTTCCGTCCATCTTGGCATACTCCAATGCCCCGGGGGTGTTCGGATAGTCTTCCTTATATATTGTAGAAAGAGTCGGTGCATATTTTTCCAGCGATTCGGCAGGAATTTCCGCCAGCAGACCCTGCTTACAGTATTTGTTAAAGGCAGAAAAGCCGTCAATGCTGAACCGGTCCGGAATTTCACCTGCCGCAAGCCGCAGGTTCAGCGCTTCCGCATTTGGAACGGCCCAAAGTTCTAAATCGATGTTCAATTTCTCCTCATAGTACTGCGCCATCTCCGTTGCTTCCGGATCGGTTATATCCGCAGCCCATGTGATGGTGTAGCGCTTCCCCTCCTCTGGTTCGCTGCTCGCAGATTTGTTTGTGTTACAGCCCGCAACAGCGGCAGACAACATGGCAATTGACAGAACAAAACAAATCCCTTTTTTTAAATTCTTCAAAATAATCTCCTCCATTCTGATTTTATATTCTTCTTATCAGCCCTTGAGAGAGCCAATCATAACGCCCTTGACAAAATATTTTTGCAAAAACGGGTAGAAGCAGATAATGGGTATGGTTGCAACCATAATGGTCGCAGCCTTGACCGTTTCCGCAGTGACCTGCATATCCGCGTCGGTCGCGGCGGAAAAATCCATTGCCTGCGACGAACCTTCAATAACAATTTTTCGCAGCACCATCTGCAAAACCTGGTGGCCAAAGTCCCGCATATAGATCATGCTGTCGAACCATGCGTTCCAGTGCCACACCGCTGTCCAGAGCACCACCGTCGCAATAATGGGCTTGGACACTGGAAGAATAATTTTTGCGAGAATCACAATATCGTTCGCCCCATCTATCCGGGCGGATTCTTCGAGGCTGTCCGGTATACTCATAAAGAAGTTCCGCATAATAATCATATTGTAGGTGTTAATCAGATGCGGCAGCACAAGAGACCAGATAGAATTCATCAGCCCAAGCTGTTTGACGACAAGGTACATCGGAATCATCCCGCCTGAAAAATACATCGTAAATACGATAAACGCCGTCCAGAAGGTTCTGTTCGGAAAATATTTTTTTGAAAGCGGGTAAGCACAGCAAATGGTCATAATAAGCCCGAAAAATGTACCGAGTCCCGTCCGCAGCAGCGTATTATAAAATCCGGTAAAAATCCATTTGTTTGTAAAAACCTTATGATAGGATTCCAAACTAATTTTTGTCGGTATCAGGTTCGTTACCGTAACATATCCGTCTATCGCGCAGAATGACATAGACAGCAGGTATAAAAACGGATACAGGGTAATGATGCAGAGCAGGAGCATCAGCAGGATATTGACATAGTCGAACACACCCCACCGGTCCATTGCTTTTTTCTTTTTTCTTTTTAATGCAATTGTATTTTCCATTCCTTCTCCCTCCCCGCTTACCACAACGAATATTCACTGATGCGCTTGGATATGGTGTTGGCAAGCGTGACCAGTGCAAATGCCAAAACATTTTTGAACAACCCTACGGCGGTCCCGAAGCTGTAGTCCATATCGACAAGCCCGACGCGGTACGTATAGGTACTCAACACGTCACCGACATTGTAAACGGCTGAATTATACAGGTTAAATACCTGATCGAAATCGTCGTTTACAATCGTTCCAATATTCATAATCAGCATGATGGTAATTACCGGTGTGATGGACGGGATTGTAATATGGATGATTCTTTGGAACCGGTTGGCTCCGTCCATATATGCGGCCTCGTACAGCGTTGGGTCAATTCCCGTCAGCGCCGCCAGATAGACGATGGAACCCCAGCCGAAGCTTTTCCAAACAGCTGTTAAAACCAGCGTAGTGCGGAACCAGTTGGAATCGCCCAGAAAGTAGATTGGCTCCAGCCCGATTGCTTTAATGAGCATATTGACGGGGCCTGTCGTCGGGGACAATAGCTGTACGCAGATGCCGCCCAGAACAACCCAGGAAATGAAATGCGGCAGATAGCTGATGGTCTGCACCGCTTTTTTGAACATCTTTCCGCGCAGTTCGTTCAGAAATATCGCAAAGATAATCGGAACTGGGAAGCTGATGGCAAATTTATATACGCTGATGATGAGCGTATTTTTAAAAACCTGCCAGAAACTCGCTGTATTGAAGATATCGATAAACGTCTGAAACCCAACCCATGGACTTCCCCATATCCCCTTTGTGTAGCTGTAGTCTTTAAATGCAATTTGTACTCCGTATAACGG
>CABSKZ010000164.1 GCA_902478395.1 uncultured Eubacteriales bacterium
AACCGTTCGCACCAATCTCTGGTATTTCTATGTCTGCGCTCGTGCTTTCTGGTATCTGGATTCCTTCCGCGTCCAGCTTTACACTTTGTTCGTCGCTGACGACATAGTATACGCCAACTTCAGACAGACCGGCAGTTCCGTCAGGGAATGTCAGACGGAGCGCTTTTACACTCCGTTCCGCAATGTCGAACGAACTGCCTGACGCCAGATATGTGAACTTTACCCCATCTGCCGAGTAGCTGAGTTCCGCGCCGCTTTCACTTGATAAAAGGATTTTGTTCACTTTCGTATCTTTTTTTAATGTAATTTGGTAGTATGGGGCCTTCTCATTTTCATCGGGCTTCCACAATGTGCCCGCGTCATAATCGACCGCGTTCATCACCGTATTGTTTTCCGTTTCACTGGAGGCAGACAGCGCCGCATCAAATGCCAAATTATTATCTGGAACCTTGCAGATAAACGTATGGACCGGGCCTTCCGCATTACCACTGACCGCCCGGGCGGTCAATGTCACTTTCGTAAGTGCTCCGCCTGTGAAACCCGGCAGCGTCACTTTGCCGGAGTCTGGATCAATTACTTCAGGATGGCTGGAAGTCCATTGGATTTTGGAACCATTCGGCCCTTTCAGCCGGATTGCGAGATTGTCCTTACAAAGCGCCGGAACATTCATTTCTATATATGTATCGTCGGCGGCGACCTTTTCCTCATCCGTCATCTGGCGCAATACGGTTGCGTCAAATTTTCTGTAAGACCAGTTGCCTTCGTATTGAATCAGCGCGTAGAAGGATACGTTGCCATCCTCCTGATCTTCGGCCGGCCTCGTTACGACCCCTGTATCCGAAAGGAGGTCCGGATTTGCTGAGTGCCAATAGATCTGGCTGTTTCCATTCGGCGTCGTGTGTGGAAGATTCAGATCTTCTGTCAGGCTTGACAAGTCATTAAAACGGATGCTGTCGAGCAGTTGTCTGGCCAAACCAGGAGACGCGATATCCGCACTCACCTTTGCATTGTCGACCCCCATGTCTACATATACATTCCGAATGGTACCGAACGGAATCGTTTTTAAGCGGACGCCGTCCAGCCAGAACTTTCCGTTGCTGATGGCCCTGTCTTTTCCGTTTATCGCAACAGAGATGTAGCCCCGTCCTGTCTCAGGCTGGGTGAATGTAGTCTTTAGCGTATTCCATTTCCGGTCCTCTTCATCAGGACTTTCTTTGAAGTTCAGCTGTGTTATATGGCTGCCGCCCGCGTTGGCTTCTCCCTGAATCCAATAGTATGTCGGATGCACCACCGTACGGAGCATGGTGTTTTGCCCAAACCGCGAGCCGGCGTCAAAACGCTGGTTACTGGAACCTTCGTTGATGAATATATCATATTCCACGGCCACCCTGTCATACTTGCTGGTATCCACATGAAAATAAGCAAACAGGTCGTCACCGGCACTGACGCCAATGCCTTTATTGTTGATGGCCATATATTTGTTTCCATTTTCCTCTTGTTGGACTCCGATGGATTTTGCGTGTACATCCGTCGTGCCGCCGCGGCTCCAGCTTCCTCCCTGCTGGCTGGGAAGCTGGCCGATATCGGCGTTTTCAAAATCCTGTTCCGCCAGCGTAATCCAATTTTCTTTTTTTTGCGGAACGATAACCTGAACCGGAAGCTGCTCCCCATCGACAGTATGCGCTGTCAACGAAACTTCTTTTTGTGCTTCAATTGCAAGCGGATACGCATAATAACCACCGACGAACAGGCTTTCACCGTCATCACTGCTCCATTTGCTGATTGCGGTTCCGCTGCTTGTCTCATGCGGCAGTTCCAGCCTGTCCCCGATGATACCGTCCGCATTGCCGGTAACATAATCGGGTGTCAGTTCCTCTGCTGCAGCTATGCTTGCTTGGTATGCGCCTGCCCCGGCTAACAGGCAGAGCGATAACGCCGCTGATATCAATCGATTGTTTCTTTTCTTCATCTCAAACATCCTTCCCGGCATCTGTAGATAAGGCCATACAGAGGGAGCGGAATGCCGCCCCTCCGTACATTTCATTTCACTGCTGCTTTGCGTTGACGCATATTGGTTTCATCGTTCCCTTTTCCCAGATGAACCCTTTTACCGCCGTATATTTCTCTGCTGTCAAAGTTAAATCCGTGCTTTCGAGACTTCCCGTCCCTGCAACCGTATAATCCTTCGCCGCCGCGGCGACCAGCCGGCTGCCGTCATATGCCGCCAGATATACGGTAACTTCCTGCCCCGCATTTTTCTTAAAGTTGTATGTTGCGGTGATGCTTCCATCCGTTTGCGTATCGAACGTTACCAGATTATCCTCCTGTTGTTTTACTACCGCGTTGAAGCTCTTGACCGCGATTCTTCCGTCCGCGTCGGTTACGACCGCATAAAGCGTCACGGTTTCGTCTTTTGTGTTTGCCGCCGGTCTTGATACAACGTCGCCGAAGCTGTTAATATATTCGGGCTTGGATGATATCCAAACAACATCCGTCCCATCTTCGGTCGAAGACGGGAGGAAAATCCCGTCCGTCACGCTGTCAAGTCCGCTGACGGACAGCGCCGCTGTCTGTGCGTCCAGCGTTTTACGGGGATTGGCGCGCACGACCATGTTATCGATTCCCATGCTCGCAAATGTATTTCTCCCAATGAAGAAGGAGAATACTGTGAGATGGTTTGCGTCTGTCCACAGCTTATTTTTCGTACCAAGTTCTTTTTTATCACCGTTGATAGATAAGTCGATTGTTCCACGTCCCTCATCCGGCTGGTTAAATATAAAACGGTAGGTATTCCAGTTATTTTGTTCATTTGCTGTCAAATTGATATTGCTAACTCCGTCCGGGCCGTTTTCATTTGCCTGCAGCCAGAATAAATTATAATGAAACTGAGAACGGTACATGGCCCCTGTATTTCCCATCGGCCTGCTGTGAACGACACTTGCCGGTTTTTCATCCGTACTCTCAATTTGGTTTACAACCGCGTCAAACCGCACCTCTATCATGTCGTATGCCGCCGTATCCAGATTCAATGCTAACGAAATTGTATCATCCGGATGCTTCGTCGTTTCGGCGGAATTATCCACCGTTATGTATTTATTCGCCGGCGCATCACCCTCTGCAGGCTGTTCGACAATTTTGACAGAGCGTTTATGGACTTGCGCCACTCCGCCTCTGGTCCAATTACCGCCTAACCCCTCGTTAACCGGCAACCCATCTGACGCTGTTCCTTCAAAATTCTGGTCTACCAGCGTAACAAAATCGTCCGTAATATCAGGAACCGTCACCGTGAATTCCTTCTGTTCTATGCTGCTGTCCGCTTTTGCAATATTGGCCGTCAAAGTAATTTTCTGTTCTGCATCCTTCTTAATCGGGTATGCAAGAACCCCGTCCAGCAACAGCCCTGTTAGATCGCTGCTCGTCCACGTTATCGCTTCCCCATCCTTGGTCTGCGAAGGCAGTGTCAACGCTTTGTGTATCATGCCTTCCGCATTGCCCGTGATGGAACCAATGGTTAAATCCTGTCCCTGCCCAATAACGGTTGCCTCAAACGCCTTTGCATAGTAATTTCCGTCAATGTCTATCAGCGCATACAGCGTTACATTTTTATCTGCGCCCTCCGGCCTCGTTACAACACCTGTGGAGCTTATTGTAGCGGTGTCGGAAGAGACCCATTCAATCGTTTTGTTCCCATTAGGGGTAGCCGGCGGCAAGGTAATTGTGTCAGACTCAATGCTGCCAAGCCCGGGAATACTGATGCTGTCTAAATACTTATTTCCGGCTGACGCTACAACAGTGTCAGCGCGTACTTGGATATTATCAATTTGTAAGTCACAGTTCTGATTTCTAATTGCACCAAACGGTATCGTCTGGAGCCTAATGCCATCTCCCCAAAGTGTATTGTCTTTCAGCGACGGCGGCTTCGCAATTCCATCCACCGCAGCTTGAAAAGTTCCCCTTCCAGAATCAGGCTGATAAAAACTCATATGGATTGATTGATAAGCGGCTTCCGGATTTGTATATGTAAAATCGGTAACAGCAGGATTTCCCGTTTTCGTTCCACCTTGTACCCGAAAAAACGTCGGATGCAGTTCTGTTCTCAGCAGCGTCGGGTTATTAAAACTGTTTCCGGCAGAAAACCATAGGGCAACCGTATCACCCTTGTTTGCTACATCAAAATCCACTTCTACCAAGTCGTAAGCACTTGTGTCAAAACTTAACGGTGCCTGCAGTGTGTCGGCATTTGTGAACATCCCCTTAATCGAAAGATAGTTGTTTGTTTCTCCCGTCGGGCTGCCACTGCCGTCAAGAATATTTTCCTGTGCAACCCCCATAAATTTAGCTTCAGACGTTCTTTTGCTCCACGTTCCGTTATTCGGGTTCGAAGGCAGAATTCCGACGTCACCCGATGACGATTCCTCCATTGCCGTAGTGCTTTCAAAATCCTCATCGACAATTGTTATCCAGTTTTCTTTTTTCGGCACTGTGACTTGCACGGCTTCTTCCGTGCCATCGGAGAGTTTTGCTGTCAAGGTTACAGCCTTGTCAGTTTTTGCTACAATCGGATAAGCAGTATATCCATTTTTCACCAATAGTATTGCTGGGGCGCTGCTCACCCATTCCGTAATGTCCACAAAACCGCTTGTCATAACAGGCAGTTCCAACATAGCTGTAATAGTTCCATCTGGCGTACCCGTCACCTCCTGCGGCGTCATCTCTGCAAAGACGTATCCAACAGGCAGAACCGACAAAACCATCAGCAGGCATGCCACTACTGCTAGATACATTTTACAGCTCTTCATCGTTTTACACATGTATATCTCTCCTTTTTAATATATTTGTCCCGAAACACATGCTTATTTTACTATGAACTGTAAATCAAAAGCAAGATACCGTTTCTACGATGTGTTACGATTTCTACGCAATTTGCATATTCCGCCTGTTTCAGCGTGTTCCCGCATTGCTTTTCCCTTCCAGCCGCTTGAGAAATATAAATTGTTTCCGACAACAAAAGAATTGAGCTAACAACCTGCTTCAGAATAGAATATGCTATCTATCCTATATCTTTTGACCAACCTCCATTTTATAAAAACATGACTGCAAAGCATTCAATCTTGATATCGCTTCATTGCTTTACAAACACAAAAAACCGCCGTTCTGTTTTAGGAGAACGGCGGTTTTATTGAACCCAGTCCTATCTTTAATTTTTCATAGCGAATGTCATTTTATTCCGAATACGTTGCGGATAGCCTCCAAATATCCATAACCATTTACGGTATCGGGTTCCAGATAGCTTCCCTCCGTCCATTCGTTCCATGCGTTGATAGTCAGGAGCTTGTGTGTATTCCGTTTATCCAGAAATGCCTTGCAGTCTGCAAGCGCCTTCTCAAATTCCTGCGGCGTATTGTTTTTCAAAATCGGCGCAAACGGGTAGCCGAGATTGTCATACCGGTCCGTCTGAATCGTGCGCGGACTGGCATCCCACCCCATCGTGACATTCGGGAAATAAGGCAATGCGTATTGTCCGGTAAATTCCTCCCACCGTTTTTCACACGCTTTGCGGTATGCCGCATAATCTGTAAACGGAAAGTCCGGCATGTTGTCGTGGTGAATCCAAACGTAAGAGGTAATGGAGTCGAAACCAAGCGCGGGCAGGAGTTGATTGACGTCTGCCGCCTGCTTTTCACCAGGAAGAATCTGCTCGCCCCAGACCACCGCGTTCAAATGCAGTTCACCCAGCCCCTCCGCACGGACCATTTCCCGCATTTTATCCAGTGCGGCACGCGTATTTTCCACGCCGCCCAGACCGGAAACCAGCCCGGCAATCATATAAAATGAAAGGTAAAGCCCACCGTCTACCTTCAGGTAGGACGGATGGCAAAAATAATGCTTCATCATGTGCCGAACGGCCTGCAGAAACGCTTGTTCCCCCACTTCCCCGGCAGCCAGCACATTCTTTTCGCTGTTGCGCGTTGCAGGATGGATGTCTACCCAGTCATGGTTCGCCCACATCAACGCAAATTTCAGCTTCTTATTGTTTTCCGCGTTCAGAAAACCTTCGTCCAGCGCCCTGTTCAAATACGGGCCATCCTCATACCAATACCAGTCGAACAGAAACGAAGTCAGCCCGTGCTCCGCAGCAGCGTCGATTTTCTTCGCCATTACCGCGGGGTCCGCTTCGTCTTCATATCCCCAAAGCGGCTCCTTCGGCTGATTGTGCCCCGAAAAACGCGGACGAGCCTGCCGGACAAGCTCCCACTCGTTCCATCCAGTTCCATGCCACGCCTCATTACGCGGGTCAATATGATAATTCGGAAAATAATAGGCTGCAACCTCATAATCACACATGTTCTGACTCCTCCATCATCAATATCCAGTCCTGTTCGTCCGGCCGATCCGGAAGCTGCGTTTTTCCCGATACATTAACGGTTCCCGCCGAAATGAAATTGCCGGACCGTACGTCGTACCATTTGCACTGATATGTCCCTGTCTGCTGAACAGAAATAAAGACAGGGCTGGTTTTGCTTTTACAGTGAGGAATATATATGACCAGTTTCCTTCCCTGTTCAAATGCCGCAATAGATGGTATGCGGTAATTATCCTTATCTGACGGGAACGGAATCACCTGATTCGTCCGCGTGACCTGCGGCATGATTTCCGGCGTTTCTTCCACTGGGTACGGCGGCTCGATATCCGGCGAAGGCTGTCTCTTATAAACATCTC
>CABSKZ010000165.1 GCA_902478395.1 uncultured Eubacteriales bacterium
ACATTCAAGTTTTCCTGAATCAGCAGGTCGTCAAAATAAATTTTGCTGTCCAGTCCGGAGGATTTGTTCCATGAATATAAGCCATATCTCGCGATTTCAAATTTGTCTCCGTAGTTCGGCATAAAATTGAGCGTTCCATAGCTGACGCCGTCAAAATAGATCTGGAAATATCCCGCATCTGTATTGACATCCATCTGAATGGTAATCCACTTGTTGGTTGCAACGGAAGGGCCTGTCACATTGTCCCCGGATGCATTCAGAATCCACTGAGAGCTGTTAGCCTGCAATTGAATCAGCGCATCACCGTTTGTATTGTAAAAATAGATTGATGACGCCGTATTATTCTGCGGCAGATAAATTCTGAACTGAATGGTGCCTGTCCCTACAAATGCCGCGCCCATATCCTTAATGGCCGTAAACCCAAAATAAGACTGCGGCGCATTCAGGTCATTGGAGTGCCGGACAACGGTGTTCCCCGCGTCAACCGGGTCATTGTCCCAGAATACGTCCGTCTTGTCCGACTTCGGAGAAGGATACGTCATAATCCAGCCAGTAACCGGACTGCCCACCGGTTTGCCTGTAAAATCTTCCTTGTAAAATTCAAACAACTGAATCTTTCCCATAGCTGGAACAGTAACGTGGAAACTCTTGGTTTTCTGCGCATACCCCTTGACAATGGCCGCGGTCAAATCCACTTCCTTGTCCAGCTCCGTATCCCGTGTCACGATTCCATCCAGACTGATAACAGAAGGGTCGCTGGATTCCCAAACAACCACACATCCATTGCTTGTCGAACCAATCAGATTCAACTTTTTGGTAACGGAATCCGCCGCTTCACTGGAAATATCGCTGAATTCCAGCGCGTTATAAGCCGATTCCACCGCACTTTGGTCGGCCGGGTCCACATAGACGCTCGCGTCCACCTTGACATAGTCAAAGAACGCGGCGGAATTCGTTGTATTCACCCTGTTATAGCTCTTTTGGAAATGCTGTAGTTCCACCTTGGTCAGAAGGGTATTCTGCGCGTTATATGCAATATCGCGCAGCACCGGCTCGTCCATATCTTCCAGATAGAAATCGGCTGTTCCCTTTTCCGGGTAAAGATGAAGCTTCACTTCGTAAACTGTACCGTCATATTTTGGCGCGTAGTCCTTAAACGTCAGAACTGCGGTTGTTTTCGCCGTCTTTACGCTCCATACAATAGAGCTGTCAATTGCGCCGTAATTTGAATGCTCATTGACCGATATGACCTCCGCACCGCTCTGATCGAGCAGAATCAACCGTGTCTGCGAATTAGTGTAGGTCGATCCGGTCTCGTCCAGCCCCAGTCCGGCGCGCACAACGGTTTCACTTGATAGGCTGCGGCTCAGGTTCTGGCTCACACTGATCGTGTGTTCGGCGCGGCTTGCGTCGCCGATGCTCTTCTTCATTTTTGACTTGACTTTGCCGCCGTCGATGCGGACGTAATTTTCAAGCAGCCTGTCGTCAGAGGGCAGGTTGATATTCCAGTTTCCAAACGCTTCCGCGCCATCCTCGTAGCTGAAGGAATCGTACAGGATGCTGGTTTGGTTTTCCAGACCCTCGTCCTCATCAGCCGGAGGATTGTCGCCCGGATCCACTACAGGCGGCTGCTGTGTATCTACCATATCTACAGTAATGTAGTCGAACAGCGCAACGGAATTCATCACGCGCGGATTTTTGTAGCAGTACTGGTACTGTTCCAGTTCCACCCGCGTGATTGCCTGGCTCGTCGTGAATGGAACCGAAAGCTTCGGCGCAGTCATGTCGTTAATATACAATTCTGCTTTGCCGCTACCCGGGTCAATATGCAGACGGATGTTATGAATTGTGCCGTCGTAAAGCGGCTCACTCCCATAGTCCGAATAGGGGATTTTACCAAGCGCTGCATCGTCATTCGGCGTGGCATTGAGGTTCGTCAAACTCCAAATGGCTGTCGAAACGTCAGAAAGGTTTGGGTTCGACCAGTACATTGCGGAAATCACGAGATTCCCATCCGCGTCAAGCAGGTTAACCTTCGCCTTGGTGTTGCTATACAGTGTACCGGACGTACCTTCAAGCCCCGGCTCGTTGATGCCGATTCCGGCGTTGACCGTGATTTCCCCGGTGGCCGGTCCTGTCAGGTCCTTTCCGGCAACAATTTTATGCTGCAGCCTGCTCCCAAGATTCTTTTTCATCTGTGCCTGAAACATGCCGTTCTGCACCTTTGCGCTGTTGACTAGGAAATCGGTCACATCAGGCTTTGTAATTTCCCAGCCTCCAAAGCTTTCGCTCCCATCCGCGTAGCTGAATTGTTCGTTGAGCAAATTTTTGACTGCCGGCTCAGCGCCCGTGACAGCAGCCGCGGGAAGGATAAGCAGCAAACTTAGTGCCAGACATATCAGTTTTTTCATATTCCGCCCTCCTCTACTGTACGGTTACGATACTGGATATTTTATAGTTCTTTTTCCCGATGAATACTTTCGCAGCGTCCGTACCGAATTCATTGTATGGTGCCAAATCCTGCATCGTAACCGGTGTGATGGTTTCCCGTTTTGAATCGACGAGGTAAATGTTAGGTGTTTGCGTATTATCCACTGTGAAATCTATCCGGTCTGAACCATCTCCTGACAGGCTCACCCCAAAGGTATTCACTTCCGTATTGGTGTCCGGCGAAAGCTCTTTGCGCCCAATGGTGTACAGCGTCCCATAAATCCGCTCGTTTGCGCTGCGCACGTTCTTGTGGAATGGCTGGGTGTCGTTTGTGATATTCTCCACATACTCGATGTTGTCAATGAGTCCCATGGAATTTACACTGTAATAAATCACATCCCCGAATTTCAAGCGGTCCGCAATTTCTCCGACCCGTTCGCTGACCTTCGTGTACAGGTTCTTTTCCTGCCCGTTGTTATATAGCGTTATCAGCATCGTTTCTTCGTCCTCGCGTATAATTTTCCGTGTTTTTTTCACAACGGAAAACTTTGAGGATTTCGTTATAACACCCGGTTCGTCTATTTTCATATTCTCATATAGAACAGCGGCCTTTGCTACTTTAGTCGCCGGGTCGATATCATAGCCCAGAATTTTATATTTCGAAGAGGCTTCCAGCGTCAGCATGGTATAATAGTCATCGTCCGACGCGTCGGCATTTTCCGGGTAACACATCACATTTGTATTTTCGTCAATGTAAAACAGTCCGCCGAACGAGCGAATGTCCGGATTAAACGCGCGGTCCTGCAATGTCTGGTCCGTCGTCAGAAGTTCAATTTTTGTAATTTCGCTGCCGTTTGCGGTAAACGCAATGGCGGCTCCGTTCAGCATCTGCATTTTTTCATTCGCCGTCAGCTTCCGGTTGTCCACGCGCACCTTGTCAGCCAGTGTATAGACCTGCAATTCCTGGTTGCCAACACTGTACTTTGGCTTGTCGGTGGAATTTTCCTTTTCCAGCTCCGTGATTCTTCCGCCGCGGATAATCTTCACCTTCAAATCCGAGGCAATGGAAGAATCCGAATCAATTCCGGCAACAAATCCATAGTTCTTGCTTTCACCCGTTTCTTCGAAGCCAATGATATTTCCGAACGCGTCAATAATATAATTCCCCGTCGCACTTAAATCACAGTTCAGAACGGGAACGCCGTTTGCGTCCTTCCCGATTTCATATTCCTCGCCTTCCAGCACTACATAGTCCGCGGTAATTTCAGAAAGCCTGCCATATACCTTATTCTTGGCAACAATAACGGAAAGCCGTTTCCCTTCCCGGTCGCCCATAACCGTAACGGCATCATAGGGGGCAATGTCGGCAAGCGCAGCCGCTTTGCCCTCCGCATCTGTCAATTCAAATGTAAAATCGCGGTCTGCTCGATCCAGCGAGATATTGTTCCGCCCCTGATAATACCTGCCATCCTCCAAATAAATCGCAGACAGCGCAGTGGAAACATTTTTCACGACAAAGCTTTCGTATTCCGCCACTAAAACAACATCGATGGTTCCATCGTCGTCGTTGTCCACAAGCGTATACGTTCCGTTTCCCGTCATGAGATCGGCGTCAGAAAAGCCCAGCACCGCCCTGTTGTTATACACGAAATACAAATCATCTGAAAAATTTAGTTTCTCCGTCTTGTCGGTTTCCGGGTCAATATATTCGGCGCCGCTTTTCGTAATTTTGATCAGATCATCCGACTCAAATGTAAACTCCTCATTACGGAACGGGTTAACATAAATAACCGTCCGGACGGAGTCGTCTGTATTAACCGCCGCAAAATCCACCCGCCGCCCAAGCATACCGGTCAAATTTGCTCCGCCCTCATATTGAAAAAGTTCGCCGTCTATGACGATATAGCCCTCTTTAGCAGGCTTTTCCACATTCAGCGTCGCATTTTCGGTCGCCTCTAAAACGCCGCGGTAAACCAGCATGTCCTTCTGCTCCAGATACCAGCCCAGCAGGATTTGACCGCTCATAACATATTGGCCCTTCCCGCCTATCTCCTCCGTTACCATTTCGATATCCAGCGCGTTATAGAGCATCTGCGCCATCTGGCCGCGGTTCATTTCCTGGGAATCCGTCAGGCTAAGCCCCTTCATCAGCTTTGCCTCGGCCTGCATCGCCGCAGACGTATTCGGAATCCTGGCATATCCAAGAATCGAAATCAGCGGGTTTTTCAGATCTTTGACCGTTATCGGCCGTTCCGGGTAAAATCTGCCGTCTTCGTTCAGCGCCATCATTTTCAGCGCCACAGCGGTATTAATAACATTGTAAGACCAGCGGTCGCTGCTGACGTCTGCCGCCTTCTGCTCCGCCGGTACAGCGTCAACACACCCCAGCTTGCAGAGTACAGCCGCTGCTTCCTCCCGTTTCGTCGGGCTGTCCGGACGGAAAAGGTCGTTTTCCCCTTGCAGCAGACCAATCATTGTCGTGTATTCAATCGCTTTTTTATAGGAGCTTTCCGCCGTATCCTGATAGGCCAGCACCGGAATGGTTCCCAGCAGCACGGAAAGTATCAGTAAAAAGCATATCTTTCTTTTCAAATCAGGTTCTCCCCTTCCTGTAAATTCATCCTCGTATGGCGCTGGTATTTCATCAACCAAATAAGCGGTATAGCCGGAGAGATCCTCTCCGGCTTCCGCATACCATACAGGGTATATTTCTAACCGCTACTGGTTTCTGTACCGTTCGTCATACCATTCGTTGGCTTCCTTTGTCAGCTGTTCCAGGCCGGCACTGTTAAGTTCTGTGACAAACTGGTCGAACTCGTTGATATCCCTCGCTCCTGAAATAAACGCATAATAGTTTTCCTGAATTTTCTGTTCTACAACAGATTTATACATCGAATCCGACGGAAGCCCACCCCAAACCAGATTGGTGTATTCCTTGGTTATATTTCCGTATTTTTCAGAGAACGCGCGCTGTTCCGGAACCTCGCTTTTTTCTATGAATTCAAGATTATTAGTCATGTACACAATTCCGTTCGCATTCAACCCGAGCGCTTGGCGCTGTTTTGCATCGAGTTTGCTGGTATACGCACCGTCGTCTACGTAATCAATATCCTTCCGGCCGTTCCGCGCCAGGATAAAGGTGTCAAAATCCGTGTTCAGCACTTCATTGATTTCCAGAATTTTTTTCATTTTGTCCGAACCCGTTTTCACATTTTTCCCCATCAGGAAATAGTCGCCGGAGAAAACGCCCCAGTGCTCGGCTCCCATTTTTCCTTCCGGTCCCTTAAGCGGTGTTCCCCATGTGTAGCTGGCGTCCTCTCCCTGAATCTGGTGGAAGCTGCTCCAGTTGACCGATCCGGAACTGCCTTCGATAAACGGAGGGGAAACATGGTACGCCATACCCGGCATGGAGAAGCCGATTCTTCCGTTCCAGAACACAACCGTGCTTGCAAAATGCTGTCCTTTGTTTTCCCCTGTAATGAATTCTGGGTCAATCAGGCCGTCTCTGTACCATTTATTCAGCCGAATCAGGCCCTCCTTCATTTCCGGCAGAATAGCGCTGGAAATAATTTTCCCGTCACGCTCAGTCCAGTAATACTTCAGCGGATGTCCGCCGTAAGCGTTTAAAACAGCGCTGATACCGTTGGTAGAAAGCGCATAGGTGTCTTTCTGTCCGTTGCCGTCCGGGTCGTCGCTGACAAACTTGTAAAATGCCTGCTCCGCTTCGTCCACCGTTTCCGGTATTTTGTTAATGCCCACCTTTTTCAGCCAGTCATCACGCCAGATGGTAACCGCATGGTATCTGCCGTTATCATTCAGCAGCGGAAGACCGTATAGCTTCCCATCCTCTTTCGCGACGTCCCACAGGTTGTCGCCGCCATATTTTTTCGTGCTCTCGTAAACGGTCGGCGCGGTCTCTTTCACCAGTTCTTCCGGAATTTCACTAATGACCCCCTGCTCAATGAAGTTCCGGTAAATGGAGTCGTTTCTGCGCATGACGTCCGGAATCTCTCCGCCCGCAATTCGGATATTTAATAACTCCACTTCCTTGTTCCGGTCCAGATAAATGAAATTGAACTTGACTCCAAATTTCTCTTCCAGCATTTTGACAACCGGGGATTCCGCATCAACCGGGGAATCGTTCTGAGGCATCCAGCTGTCTCTTATACACATCTGACGCTGCCGACGAATAGAGAGG